>JABSPC010000334.1 GCA_013215515.1 Crocinitomicaceae bacterium | reverse complement strand
TTCGGGCAACTGACGACGAGTACGGCTCAAAGTCCAAGTGCACTAGTACAAAATGTACTCTTAGGATCAGGCGTTACAGTTTCTAACATTTCATTTAATGGCGTTCCAGTTACGATTGGTAGCTTCGATGCATCCAATACAAATTTGGGTATCGATCAAGGAATTATAATGACTACAGGAACTGTTCAAAACATTCCTGGTGAAGGTCCACACGGACCTAACAACTCTGGAGGTGCAGGCAGAGATAATAGCGCTCCAGGTTACCCATTACTATCAAGTTTGATTAACAATATTGCAACTTATGACGCGGCCATACTGGAATTCGACTTTATTCCCTATTCAGATTCCGTTAAGTTCAATTACGTTTTTGGATCGGAAGAATATCCTGAGTATGTGAACTCTACATATAATGACGCATTTGCATTTTTCATCTCAGGACCGAATATTCCCGGTGGAATACAAAACATTGCTCAAGTACCCTTTGGAGGTGGTCCTGTTACCATTAACAACGTGAATAATGGTCAAACCAATACTGGACCTTGTCAAAATTGTGCTTATTACAACAATAATGGCGATGGATCATCAGCTCCTCAAAACTCTTCAGCGAATTACATACAGTACGATGGATTTACAGATGTAATGACGGCAGCATCAAAAGTAGAATGTGGAGAGACATACCATTTAATTATTTGTATCGCGGATGCTGGAGATGGATTATTAGATTCTGGAATCTTCCTTGAAGCAAATAGCCTTTCTTCCAAAACACCGATTGATATAGAGTATGAGGTTTCACAAGAGCTTTTTGGTTCTCCAGATATCATTGGCGAAGGATGCGTAACAACAACCGTTACTTTAGAAAGAGATCCGGCTCAATCGGCTTCTGCAATGACAATTCCAATCAATATTCTAGGAACTGCTACAGAGGGAGTTGATTATACGAATCTTCCAAACTCAATTACATTTCCTGCTGGCGTAAGTCAAGTTCAATTTAGTTTTGACGCATTTCAAGATGCACTTGTTGAAGGACAGGAGACTATAATTATTGAATTTCCGATTGTTGACCCTTGTGGAAACGTCACTCCAATTGTTATTGAATTATTCATTCAAGACATTGACCCAGTAGCTGTTGATATTACCGGCGGCACAATTGCTTGCCCTGGCGAATCGACAACACTGACAGCAAATCCTTCAGGAGGAGCGCCTCCATACACATACCTGTGGAGTACAGGAGAAACTACTCAAACCATTTCCATAACACCTGGAGCAACTACGATATATACAGTAACGGTAACAGACGCCTGTTTAATTGAATCAGCATCAAATGATATCGAAATAACAGTACCTATAATACCGCCTTTAGTTTTAAACCAAACTCCAGATATTACTGAAATCTGCCCCTATTTACCTGCGTTGCTTGAAGCAAATGCCGTAGGTGGTTCTGGAAATTACACGTATCAATGGTCTTCCAGTTTTGATCCAAACCTTGGAACAGCATCTTCAATCAATGTGGCACCATCCACAACGACAACATATACAGTTATAGTCACTGACAATTGTGGTAACACAACAACAGGAACTATTTTATACACGGTCACCAGCCCACCGTTAATTTTAACGATGAGTCCCAATCTTGAAATTTGTCCTTTTGATTCAGTCTACATTTCTGTAGTTCCAACTGGTGGTTACGGTCAATATTATTACTATTGGACACACACAGGAGAAACGACAGATGGCGTTTGGGTCACTCCAGGGTCGACTACAACGTATGACGTAATTGTTTCAGATGAATGTCAAACGTTTACAGTTGATGGATCCATGACAGTTACTGTTGTTGCGCCAACTGCAGACTTTACAACTTCTAGTACAACATTCTTTAATAACTTCCCGATTACTTTTGTTAATCAATCTCAGAATGCAGTTGATTATGAATGGACCTTTGGTGATGGAAATACTGATACATTTATTCATCCTACGAACACTTATGATGAGCCAGGTTTGTACTACATCACGCTAATCGCAATTGATGACAAGGGCTGTACGGATACGATTGTTAAACCAATTAATATTGAGGAAGAGTGGTTCATATATATACCAAATACTTTTACTCCTGACGGGGACCGAAATAACAACGATTTCAGAGTTAGTACAATCGGTATTCGATCATTAGATGTTGGGATTTACAATCGATGGGGGGAATTAATATTCACATCTCCAGATCTTAACTTTATCTGGGACGGCACTTACCATGGCCTTTATGTTCCAGATGGAACCTACACCTATAATATTGTCTTCGTAACCAACTCTGGTCGTGATAAGAACCTTCGTGGGCACGTTAATGTGCTCAAATAATTGAATTTCTTAGATATAAGAATTTCGAATCCTTTTTCCAGCTAATTTCACATATACCTTTATAATACGTTAGAACACACTCGAATTCCGAGGAATCGATAGTATCTAACGGAAAAGTAAATTTCTGAATTTTGAATTCCCCTGACTTTGGCGATGAATTTGACAGAATCGTAAATGAGTGTACAGTTCTTTGATAAAAGAGACTTCCTGACAATATATAATTGGATTTACCCGTGCTATATTGAATTGAATCCAGTTCAAATGGACCCACCATTTCAATTTCAGAATTCTCAATTCCAAAACCAGAACAAATTACGTTGGCTTGCTCCTCGTCATTTTGACAAGAAGCAAATAGAAATAAGCTACAAAAAATGAAATACGCTCTCAATTAAAGAGACTTCGTTCTACCCCCATCAACAGGAATATTAATCCCATTAATATATGAAGCTCTAGGCGATGCTAGAAAAGCAATAGCCTCAGCAACTTCATTTGGTTCAGCAATTCTTTGCATGGGTGACAATCCGGCCATAGCCCCCAAAACTTCATCAACCGTTTGATTAGTCTTACTAGACTTAGCTTCCGCAATGCTATTTAAACGACCCGTGTTAGTCGCTCCTGGAAGGACATTATTTACTGTAATATTGAATTGTCCTAACTCATTCGCAAGAGTCTTACTCCAGTTTGCAACCGCTCCTCTAATCGTGTTTGAAACCCCTAATCCGTTTAAAGGTTGCTTTACGCTTGTGGAAATAACATTAATGATCTTCCCTTCTCCGTTTGCTTTCATCCCTGGCACAAGACCCTGAACGAGAACATGGTTACATACTAAATGTTGATTGAACGTATTGACAAATTCGGACACATCAGCATCAATTATAAGTCCGCCTTTTGGCCCACCCGTGTTATTCACCAAAATATGAGGCTTATTACCCGCAGCTACAAAAGAATCAATCACTCTTTTCAACCCTTCTGGGTTTGAAAAATCTGCAACTAAATAATCATGATCTTGCCCATTTGAAGAATCCAATTCTGCTAATGCAGCATTAAGCTTCCCTTCATTTCTAGCCACCAAGGTTATTTTAGCTCCTCGCTTCGCCATCAATTTAGCAGACTCTAAACCAATACCTTGAGTACTACCGCAAACAACAGCATGCTTATTCAATAATTCCATCTTTAAATTTTCCTCCTAAATTAATTCAATCCACGATAATATCACTCTAATCAGGCTTTGAATTATGATATTAATTCTAAAACCCTATCAAAAAACAATTTGTTAAAAAGCTTTTACTTAATACCCAAACTAGGGCTTTTCATATCCTGTTCTTTTTCAAACGAACTAACCACTAACATTTCAAATTCTAACACTTTTAATTTAAGAGCAGTTGGTCGATATAACTATATGTCATACCTTTACGCCAGTTTTAACTATTAATTAAATTTCATTTTATGACACGACTTTACGTTTACATGTTTGCACTGATTGGCGCCTTGCTACTCTTTCCGCAACATACCTATGCTCAATATTGTACCGCAGGTGGCCCTATGAGTACTGCTGACTCAAATATTGAAGGTGTCAACCTTACTGGTGACGCTACGAACATAGCTTATACCGGATGTCCTGGTGTGCTTGGTGTAGAAGATCTTACGGCTACTCAGAGTGCTGATGTTACTGCTGGTAGTGGTTACACGGCCAACGTAGGTTTTGGTACTTGTGGTGGTAATTACGGTGGTGCTGGTGAGGCTTGGATTGATTGGAATCAAAATGATATTTTTGATGCTGGTGAATCTATTGGAATTTGGGCAGGAATTCCTCCTGTGGCTGTTTCAGCCTTTGCTTTCGTTGTACCTCTCACGGCTTATAATGGAACTACTCGTATGAGAGTTATTCAACAAGAAAGTGGTGCTAATCCACTTGACCCTTGTGCATCTTTCAATTGGGGGTCAGTTATTGACGTTTCTATAGTAGTATCTGGTGGTGTCACTATCACTTGTGCTGATCCTAATGCTTTAACTGCTACTAATATCACTTCAACTGGAGCTGATTTAGGATGGGTGGATAATGCAAGTGCTGGACTATCAAATGTTGAATACGGAACTACTGGGTTCGCATTAGGGACTGGAACTCAAATCATGGGTACAACTAATAACCCTGAATCAGTAACTGGACTAACACCTAGTACAGGTTACCAATTCTACATTCAAACTGATTGTGGTGGTGGTGACTTATCTGTATGGGTAGGACCGTTTGACTTTTTGACACTATGCGCTCCGTTTATAGCTCCTTGGACTGATAATGTTGATGCAATTACTCCTGTACAAGGGTTTTCTTCTGGAAACTGCTGGGCTGCAAATGCTACAACTACGTACGACTGGAACATAACTGGAACTGGAACAACTCCATCTTCCGCAACTGGTGCATTAACTGCAAATAGTGGTGCAAACTATTTCTATACCGAAGCTTCAGGATTAGAAGTTGGTGCTATTGCAAACTTATTAACACCTACAATTGATGCAACTGCCTTAACAGTTCCAGAATTAAAATTTTGGTATCACATGACAGGTGCCCAAATGGGTTCTGTAGCTATTGAAGCATGGAATGGAGCTACTTGGAACCAAGTTGATATTATTACTGGTTCTCAACAAGGAGCTCAGGCTGATGCTTTCTTAGAAAGAAATGTACTACTGGTTGGATATAACATAATTGATCTTCAAATTCGATTCGTAGCAACTAGCATTGGTGGTGGATGGGAAGGAGATATCTGTATTGATGATATCTCTGTAAATGAAGCGCCTACATGTCCTGCACCAATTGCTTTGGCAATAGACTCTTCAGATTTAACAACTGGTTCTTTTTCTTGGACTCCAACAGGGTCTGAGACAGAATGGGAAATTGAATACGGACCAGCAGGATTTTCACCTGGAACTGGGACTATAGTTTTCACTTCTCCTAATCCTTGGTACACAATCACTGGATTGACTTCAAATTCATTCTACGACGTTTACGTTATGGGGGTTTGTGGAGTAGCTGATTCATCGTTACAAGTTGGTCCAATAGGATTTGACACTTACAATCAAGGCCAATTTATGGATTGGAACAGCGAATGCGGACCTGGCTTCATTGACATATCTTCGACAGGTACAGCGACGAACATGACAGATGATGCTTCCATTGATGTAGTATTACCATTTTCATTATTATTCCAAGGCACCATAGTAAATAATGTTTCTATTGCAGATAACGGAGCATTGATGATGGGAGTAACTGGTGCACCATACTATTCATGGTCAAACAACACAGTTGCAAATGCACCATTTGAATCGGTGATTGCATTCTGGGATGACATTGCTATTTATGCAGCAAATGGAGGTGAAGTTTATTATGAAACTCAAGGAACGGCTCCAAACCAAACTTTTATTGTTCAGTGGAACGCTCAAAATGTATTCTTCGGAGCAAACGGAGATGACATTACCTACCAAATTCAAATTGATGAAGCAACTGGAGAAATCTATGTTGTTTATGAAGACACTGAATTCGCAGCAGGTATTTTTAATAATGACGGTGCATCTGCGACTATTGGACTTA
>JABSPC010000333.1 GCA_013215515.1 Crocinitomicaceae bacterium | reverse complement strand
CAGGGTTTATACAATTTTAAAGTACGCAATTTGGATTTGTCCAATAAGGACATAACAGCCCTCATTTCAAAGCAGACCCAATTAGAGGCTAAAGATTTTTATGTAGAGACCCTATTGGCGGAGCCATCCTCAGATAGAGGGGAAAGAGTTCAATTGAAAAATGGAAAGCGATTTAAACAATCTTTTTCCAAGTTAAATGTTAATCAGATGCCCGAACCTGTTTTAAAAGAAAATGGAGTTTATGTAATTGCCGGGGGAAGCGGATCCGTTGGGCGAGCCATTAGTAAATATTTGATATCTAAATACAATGCAAATGTGGTATGGATTGGACGGAAATCAAAACAGGATGCAACAGCCAGTGGTGTATTTGAAGAATTTCAATCTATGAGTAAAATACCAGCTTATTATTCTGCTGATGTAGTGGATATCAGTCAATTGAAAAAGGTGATGAAAGAAATTAAGAAAGAATATCCTGTAATTAATGGAGGTATTTTTTCTGCTCTAATATTAAGTGTTAATGAATCACTGGTCAGTACGGATGAAAAGCAGTTCCAAAAAGTGGTATCCCTAAAATCATTAGGATCCTTTCATTTTTATGAAGTCTTAAAAAATGAAAATCTGGATTTTCTGAGTTATTGTTCTAGTGGCCAGGCTTTTTCTTTTTCCGGGGCAGCAAAATTAACATCCTATGCGGCCGGTATATGCTTCTCAGATACACTTGTTCAGCATTTGGCACAAATAAATACTTCGTTTCCCATCGGTATAGTTAATTGGGGTTTTTGGAAATCGTCTATGGATCATGATGGCAATGAATTGTTCAATGATAAGCATATAGGGTATCTGGAGGATTCAGAAGGCAGTCAATGTTTTGATGTATTTACACGATTGTTAAGCCATAATAAATTACAGCAATTACTGTGTTTTAGACCTTCTGATTCTGTTCTGGAACTGATGAATAGCAGTGGATCGATAGTAGAAGTTTTACAGGCTTCTCATGTTGTCCTAAGCAGTACGCCAGAATTGTACCAGGGTAAATTGAAACCGTTGAAATTACAAACTCTTTTAGATAACAGTCCCTACGATGATCTTAATGGGGAAATGCTCCAGGTATTATGTATTCAGCTATTGAAATCTGGAATATTGTTTTCCAAGGACAGTGGATACCCTCTATTCCATTTTAATAAATCCGTGATTGATGGGAAACATCTTTCATTAATGGATGAGCTACTGGAAATGTTAGTGATTGAGAATTTGATAATAAGAACAGAACATGGGTTTAGTATCCCCAAATTAACCAGTCATGAAATTATGAATACATGGGTTGACGAGGGTTGGAAAACCTGGAATTTGAAAAAAGAAAATTGGTTGAAAGATTCTGAATTAAATGCTCAAGTGGTTTTAGTAGAATGTGCCCTTAAAAAAATATCAGATGTATTAAAGGGAGATGTTTTGGGAACCGATGTTTTATTTCCAAATTCTTCTGTAGAAATGGTTGAAGCAATATACAGGGAAAATAAAACCTCCCGTTATTTTAATAACAAACTATTAGAGTGTATCACCAGTAGTGTGGATAAGTTAAGAGCTACCCGCAAGTTGGTG
>JABSPC010000332.1 GCA_013215515.1 Crocinitomicaceae bacterium | reverse complement strand
TTTTCAGCAGGAAATAATGGATTGCGATACTCTGAAATTGACATGGGCTTAAATGGAGGCCTTGGAGACGTAACAGCCAATAAGAACATCCTTTTACATGCAAATACAGATCAAAGAATGAAAGCCATTACACACTGTAATGGACAAGATATTTGGGTAATTACTCATGACGCAACAGGTGATACATTCAGAGCATACCTTGTAACAGCTAATGGAGTTTCTAACGTTGCCATAACATCTATTGTTGGTAACTCGCTTCCGAATCCTTGGTTTGGAGGCTACATGGCTTGCAGTAAAGATGGAACTCGAATTGCAATTGCTGGTGAATCAGCCGGAGCGAATCCATGGCCAGATTTTACTGTAGAATTGTTCTATTTTGACAATCAAACTGGAAACCTATGTAATCCACTAGTATTTAATACGTCTAGCGATACTGGAGGGATAGAATTTTCGGCTGATGGAACAAAACTATACGTCTGTGATGGCGAATTGGAACAGTTCGATATTAGCAGTAATATTCCTGCCGTAATTGAAGCCTCCGCATTCGATATTGCAGGTTCAATGAGTCCAGGAGTTGCATCCATAATGAGAGGTCCTGATGATAAAATCTATGTTACAACCTCATGTCAATGGTCAGCACTTCCAACAGCAATGCATGTGATTAACGACCCTAACTTGGCTGGTGCCGCAATGAATTATCAATTAAATTTTATTCCTGTTTTACCTAGAACAACAGGTCATTTACCCACATTTTACGCTCCGACACAAACCATTAATTCTTGCGGACCTGTTTTAACAGCCCTAGCTGGAGCTTCAAATAACACCATTTGCATTACTGATTGTGTAACATACACAAATTCAAGTTCAGGATCAATTGTTTCGTACGATTGGGCATTTCAAGGAGGAACACCAGCAGTATTTTCTGGAGCAAATCCACCACAAGTGTGTTATACCACAGCTGGAAGTTACACAACAACGCTTACCGTTACTGATTGCGCAGGAAATACATCAAGTACAGACATTACTATCAATGTTTCGAATTGTACTGGTCCGCAGATTAATTTTCAAGCAGATCAAACGCAGTTTTGCGTTAACAACTGTACGAATTTCACAGACTTAAGTACGGGAACCAACGTGAATGTTTGGACATGGACATTTACTGGTGGAAATCCGGCAGTTTCGACCGATCAAAATCCTCAAAACATTTGTTACGCAATACCAGGGGTTTACGATGTCACTTTAGAAGTAACCGATGACAATGGAACTAATATTTCTACAGTTACAGGCTATATAATCGTTGATGCTTGTATTCCACCCGTTGCTGATATTGGAGCCCCAGATACGGTTTGCGTTGGTTCATGTATTAACCTTGTAGATCAAAGCACGAATTCCCCGACAACTTGGAATTGGACCCTAAACGGGGGGAATCCTGCAAATTCAACCGATCAAAATCCCCAAAATATTTGCTTTTTGACAACAGGTACGTACACTTTGGAACTAACAGCTTCAAATATTTACGGAGTAGATGTAACAACCAAAGACATAGTTGTTATTGACACGCCGGATGCTGGAGCTGACATGGCTATTAGCTGGTGCGTATCTAATGAAGCTCAAGATCTTGAATTGTACCTCAACCCTGGAGTTCCACTGAACGGCACATGGACAAATCAGAATGGTACTCCTGCCTTTACTGGAAGTACGTTTACTCCGCAATTAGCAGTGCCTGGAACGTATACGATAATCTATACGTTGTCCAATGCAATGTGTACGGACAATATGGAATTCACTATCGATATTCAGGCAATACCAAACGCCGGGTTGGATGGAACGTTACTGATTTGCGACAACGATTCTCCGATTGATTTGGTCGCTTCTGTTTTACTTGGAAATCCAGATTTAAATGGAGGCTGGACACCTGCTCTTAACAGCGGCACTTCGATATTCGATCCGTCAATTGATCCATCGGGAGTTTACAATTACATTGTCCCTCCAAATTTGGCTTGCGGCTCAGATTCGTCATTAGCGACTCTGACAATTACATATGTCGCAAACGTTGAAATCACTCCTGTAGATGCGTTATGTGCAACAACAGAACCCTTTGTTTTAGAGACTAATATCAACGGAGGTACTTGGGCCGGAAGCGGAATCCAAAATGGTTCAAACACATTTGATCCTGCACTTGCTGGAACGGGAATACACACCGTTTTGTATACTATTGATGTAGACAATTGTGTTGCATCAGTGAGTATTGACATTGAAAT
>JABSPC010000331.1 GCA_013215515.1 Crocinitomicaceae bacterium | reverse complement strand
TCTGTAAAGACGGTAGGAATCTACAATAACGTGCAAGTAGATGTATTGAACTTTATGTTTCACATTAACAGAAAAATTGCTGTTGGAGCGGCTGTTAAGTTCAGAACTATTACCAACGTAGATGATATTGATCCAAAATTGGCCTTTCTAGCTGAAAATTCATTGGACTATGCTCAATTATGGGATCAAGACATCAACGAGACATTATTAGATGTCAATCACATGGCTTGGATGGAATACGGTTTAATTTATTCTCAAGTTCTAAAAGAAGATGGTGAGCACTTCATGAAAATGGGTGTTAAAGCAAAATGGCTTTCGGGCTACACTGCTGCTTATCTTCACACATCAAATTTATCCTATAACCTATTCGATAGTGATTCTACAAATGAACTAGTAGGTGATTTCTCATACGGTCACTCAACAGGAATTTTAAATGGAGAAGTAGAAGATGGTGAAATGCCTGAGGTAGCCTCTAAATTCGGTCTTGGATTAGACCTAGGATTTATTTATGAATGGCGTCCTGATTGGAAAGATTACAAATACGATATGGATGGTGAAACAAACATATGGAGAAGAGATCAAGATAAATACAAAATTAGAGTTGGAGCATCTATCCTTGATATAGGAGGGATGAAATTCGCCAAAGGTGGTTTGAGTCAAGATTTCAGTGTAAATCAAACTACAGGTTTCTTTGACCTGAATACATTTGATGTAGGAAACGGAATTGTCGGTCTTGACAGTGTTATTACCGATTTAGTTGATAATGATCCTAACTGGACACCTGGCCCTAATGATGCAGACAATACGTTCTTCATGCAATTGCCAACTGCCGTGAGTTTACAGTTTGATTACCATATCTATAAATGGTTCTATGTAAATGCTACTGGAAACTTAAATGTTCAAAATAGAAAAAACCCGCACCGAGTAAGAACGGCAAATCAATTTTCAATTACACCGAGTTTCGATCACGCTTGGTTCGGACTTCACCTTCCATTTATGATGAACAAGTACTCAGGTTTTAAATCTGGAATCGGTGTTCGATTAGGACCTCTTACAATTGGAGTTAACGATTGGAATGTTCTTTTCGCAAGCGGTAAGAAAATTAGAGGAGCTCAAGCATACGCAGGATTACGAGTTCCAGTTCTTTATGGTCACCCAAGTGATATTGATGGCGATTTAGTTTCTGATGCGGTTGATGAATGTGAGGTTGTTCCAGGTCTTTGGGAATTCAAAGGATGTCCTGATTCTGACCGTGATGGTATTCCAGATATTGATGATCACTGTCCACAAGAAGCTGGTTTAGCTGAATTCAACGGATGTCCAGATAAAGATAAAGATGGTATTCCAGATAAAGATGATGCTTGTCCAGGTGAGCCAGGAGCTATTCAGTTCTTCGGTTGTCCTGATAGAGATAATGATAGCATTATTGATAGCAAAGATGATTGTCCAGATACTCCAGGTTTACCTGCATTCAAAGGTTGTCCAGATACGGATGGTGATGGAATTAAAGATGAAGACGATGCATGTCCAGAAGTTCCTGGTCCATTAGTAAACAATGGATGTCCAGATACAGATAATGACGGACTGTTTGACTTCATTGATGAATGTCCAACTGTATACGGACCAAAAGAAAACAACGGATGTCCATGGCCAGATACTGATGAGGATGGATTGTTAGATAAAGACGACAAGTGTCCTTACATTGCTGGACCTAAAGAAAACGAAGGTTGTCCTTATTCTGATACTGATGGAGATGGAGTTCTCGACAAAGACGATGACTGCCCAGCTACACCAGGACCAGTTGAAAACAAAGGTTGTCCTAAAATTGAAGAAGAAGTTGCTGAGATCTTAAAAACAGCATTCGAAAACTTAGAATTCGAAACTGGGAAAGCAATTATTAAGACTGAGTCTCTTCCATCGTTGACTGAGTTAGCGGAAGTTCTTGTTAAGAAACCAGAATGGAAACTTCAAATTTCAGGTCACACTGATAATGTTGGTAACGATCAAAACAACTTAGTTCTTTCTAAGAAACGTTCTGAAGCTGTAAGAGACTTCATGGTTTCTAAAGGAATTACGATTGATCGATTGAGTGCACTTTACTTCGGTGAAACGCAACCAAAAGTTTCGAACGATACCAAAGAAGGTAGACAAACAAACAGACGTGTTGAAATGGTGATTATATTCAACTAGTCGAAGAATAATATAGATTGGTCGATTCGGAGTAAAACTCTGGGTCGACCTTTTTTTTTACCCCTACTTTTTTAGTACATTAAGGCAAAACCTGAACTATGAAGCTACTTAAGAAAATATTTTTT
>JABSPC010000330.1 GCA_013215515.1 Crocinitomicaceae bacterium | reverse complement strand
GTATTGGTGGAGGCGCGCAAGTTTGGTGGATCGGTGATTGGGAATTTGGAACAACACAAGCTGGCTCTTCGGGATCTCCTTTGTTTGATCAAAACCATCGAATTGTCGGTCAGCTGTTTGGCGGATTGGCAGGGTGCGCTGGAACAGACCCGAATTCTCTTTACGATTACTTCGGTAGGCTTGGTGTTTCTTGGGGCTTAGGCGCCAGTGAACATTTAGCGCCCGTTGCATGTGGTCAAGCACTTGTTGTTGATGGATGGGACCCGAATGGTGCTCCTGAATTCGATGATGCAAGTGCTCAATCAATAAGCAGTCCTGAGGTTACCCTTTGTGCACTTACGTTTGATCCAGAAGTGGCCATACGAAATGCTGGGGACAACAATTTGACGGAATGCACATTGACCTATAACATTGACGGAGGAACGAACCTTATTTACAATTGGACAGGTTTACTTGACCCAAATGACTCCGAGGTGATTACGCTTCCGAGTATGACTTCAACAGACGGAGCGCATACTTTTAACGCATTTACATCTGATCCAAACGCTACTTTCGACAGCAATACTGGCAATGATACGATGTCGAAAGCATTCACTTTATACGATAATTCAATAGCAGTATTTATTAATATTTCAACGGATTGTTACGGGTATGAAACGGCTTGGGACTTGGAAGATGCTGGCTCTACTATTATCGCTTCTGGCGGAAACCAAACAGTTCCTCCAGGAGGAGGTCAAAATGCTAATTCGGGTAATCCAGGCGCTTACGGAAACGAATTGACCATTACCAATAAATTCTGTTTGGCTGAAGGCTGTTATGACTTTACAATCTACGACGATTGGGGAGATGGACTTGACGGAACTTCACAAGCCGGATGTAATACGGATGGTAATTATACGATTACGAATGATTCAGGATTTATTTTTCAGGAACTTCAAAATGTAAATTTCGGCAATGCTGAATTCACTAATTTTTGTGTAACGGTAGACGCTGGTTTGGGTGGGTTGACTTTGGACGATTTCCAGTTGTACCCGAATCCAAGTAGTGGGGTTGTTAATATTTCATTGAATTCTGCTTTTCAAAATGATTTCGAGCTTGAAATTCGAGATTTGAGTGGACGGTTGATTCAGGCTTTGGAGTTGACGAATAGTATGACTTCTGTTGATTTGGGCTCTGTTTCTGCTGGGACTTATTTTTTCACCGTTAGTGATGGCCAGTCGGTATTGACAAAGAAGGTTGTTGTTGGAGGGTAATATCATTAGTCAGAAGAAAAAGCAAAAGCTTTTGATAAGGGAATCCAAAGAGGACCAATTAGAGGATTGAAATTATAATTAACTGTTTGAATAATATAAAACTTATGAGATTAACATTACTAATCTTAGGATTATTCTTTAGTAATAGTTCTATTGGTCAGATGCAGTGGATTAATACTGGAGGATCTGTAGAGTCTGAGGGAGCATTAGGCCTAGCAACAGATTCAAATGGAAACGTAATAACAATTGGTTCCTTTTCTGAAAATTTATCTATTCAAGGCACAACTCTTAATGTTCAAGGTTCGGATGACATGTTTCTGCTTAAAACTGATGCGAATGGAAATCCTGTATGGTCTACATCCTTTGGGCAACAAGGCTCAATTAATCCAGTTTCAGTTATAATTGTCAATGATTTCATCTATGTCTCCGGAGATTTTAATGGAACTATAGCCTTTGATAATATGACAATTCAGTCCACAAGTTCATCGGACGCATTCATTGCCAAGTTTAGTTCAGATGGCACTCCTTATATACGCTAAGGCCTTTGGAGGTTTCGATATCGATCAATGCAAGGCAATGAACGTAGATAATTCAAATAATATTTATTTGGTGGGAACTTGCCGAGCATCTGTAGATTTGGACCCAACAGCATCAATAGACATGTCAGGTAGCGGAGGAATGTTTCTTATAAAATTGAATGAAAATGATGAGTATCTATGGTCCAAAGTACTTCTCGCTTCAACAGTTTCAGCAATACATGATATTTGTTTTGATACTAACGATAATATTGTGCTCACTGGTCGATTTCAAAATACAGTGGATTTTGACCCTGGAATAAATCAAAACCTGATGACATCTATTTCTCATACGGATGGCTTTGTCTTAAAACTAGACTCTACGGGAAGTTTTCTATGGAGTAAGCGCCTTGGCTCAATTTTTACTGGATCCGGTAATTCACCTAGCGTTTCTGGCACCGCAATAGCATGTGACTCTGAAAACAACATCGTTTGGGGAGGTTATTACCTCGGAGAATTGCAAATTCCAGAACTTGGAAGTACTGAACCACACTATGGACATTATGACTTCTTCATCGAGAAAATGAATGAATCCGGCGACATTCTTTGGATTGAAACATTTGGAAATTCAGGAATCGATTTTTTGAATGATATAAATATTGATGATAGCGATAATATCTATTTCTGTGGAAACTTTAGCGAGACCGTTGATTTTGATCCTGGGCCCAATGTATTGAATCATGATTCTCCCAATAGCAACAATTTGTACATAACTTCATTTTCACCAAATGGAAACTTACGCAATTCAATCTTTTTTACCGGATTATGTTCAAGCAGTGCTACTCGAATGTCAATAAGTCCATTGGGCGGTATTTACTTCTGTGGAAATTATTCTGGAAATTTAATTGTTAATTATCCTCGAGTAATTGAAACCTTCAACTCAATATTTTACAATGACATAGTCTTTGGAAAACTAGATGGTGTAGCAAATATTGAAAAACCTGCTTATTCATCAAACGACTTCCAATTGTTTCCGAACCCGAGTAGTGGGGTTGTTAATATCTCATTGAATTCTGCTTTTCAAAACAATTTCAATCTAGAAGTTCGAGATTTGAGTGGACGATTGATTCAGACGATGGAATTGAAGACCAATAAGACTTCGATTGATTTGGGTGGTGTTAGTGACGGTACATATTTCTTTACGGTTAGCGATAAGGAGTCCATTTTGACAAAGAAAGTTGTTGCTGGGGGATAATATCATGCCCAATTGTAAGAGGGAATAAGGCGCTAAAAATTGAATGTATTGTTCAAGGCTTTTCTGATGTTCCTGAACCAAAAGTTAGAATTTTCTCTTTATTTCAATTTAATTTCATCCTACACCTCTTCGTCTCACGAATCAATTCTATACAATTCACTTCTTTAAACCCCTATAGCTCTTTGTTTGGATAAAAAACCAATTAAAAGATGAAAGCAATCTCGTTTTTGATAACTTTACGTCTTGAACTTTAGGGGTGTTCTTTTATAGAAGAACTGAGAAATACCCTTTGAACCTGATGCGGTTAGTACCGACGAAGGGAAAAGTTAAAGGAACTGAAAAGCTCCTTCCTTTTCATCGTATGATTGTTAAAGTCATTCGTTTCAAAGAACACTTTCCTCCATGAATTTCGGTAGTATATATTAAACTAGTTGTGTATGATCACGGTTATCGTAAATGAGTCTCCTATCGAGGTTGATGAAAAAACAAGCATTCACCTTTTACTTCAAAAGGTGAACACCTCTGATAATGGAATCGCCATAGCCATCAACGATACTATTGTTCCCAAAAACAATTGGAAAACACAGTGCCTTAATCAAAATGATAAGCTCTTAATTATTAAAGCCACGCAAGGAGGATGATCCTTGATTCTAAAAATATTGAACCCCTTATACGTAAAACATGAAAAACAAAGACACAGCACCCAAAGAAGGAGCGATTACAAGAAATCCCTTTCCGAATTCGCAAAAAATCTATGTATCTGGTACTATTCATCCGGAGATTAAAGTTGCCATGCGTGAAATTTTACTTAGCGACACGAAGGATTCAATGACTGGTAAGATGACGCCTAACGAACCTGTAACCGTGTATGATACTTCTGGCCCATATACTGATCCAGATAAGGACATCAATGTTCACAATGGAATTGAAAGAATTCGAGAACAGTGGATTTTGGACAGAGGAAATGTGGAGCAATTGAGTGAATTCACTTCAGAATATTGCAATGAACGCTTGAACGACAAGAGTTTGGATCATATGCGTTTTTCACTAATCAAGAAACCATTACGTGCTAAAGAAGGAGAGAATGTTACACAACTTCATTACGCTAAAAAAGGAATTATTACGCCAGAAATGGAGTACATCGCTATTCGTGAAAACCAGCGAATTGATGAAATGAAAGAAATAAGAAAGCAGCACAAAGGAGAACACTTTGGAGCCTCTATTCCAGATAAAATCACGGCAGAATTTGTTCGTTCCGAAGTGGCCAGAGGAAGAGCTGTTATTCCATGTAACATTAATCACCCTGAAGCAGAACCTATGATTTTAGGTAGGAATTTCTTGGTGAAAATTAATGCCAATATTGGTAATTCTGCTGTAACATCCTCGATTGAGGAAGAAGTTGAAAAAG
>JABSPC010000033.1 GCA_013215515.1 Crocinitomicaceae bacterium | reverse complement strand
AGAAAAGGCTGATGAGTCTAGGAAGGAAGAGAAAAAAGGCATAGGTTGGAAAGAACTAACCATTGGGATTTTAATCTTAGCCCTAATCGGTTTTTTTTTATCGGAAAGAAGGAGGATCAATTAAGTTTGAAAGGGTATTCTAATAAAAAGGTTGGAACAAAAACTTGGAATGTTTCACCGTCGATGAGGTTCTTGAAAGTGTAAAATCCTTTCATCATTCCTAATTCAGAACTCAAATCGGCACCACTCGTATACATGAATTTATCTTCAGATTTTAGAATTGGTTGCTCTCCCACAACTCCAGCACCAGTAATATAACGGGCTTCGTTTAAAGAATCGAAGATGTACCAATCACGAGAAATTAATTGAACATCAAAACTATTTGTATTCTCAATTTCAATCATGTAATTGTAAAAATATTGAGAATCAGTGACTTCTGATAAATCTTTTCTGAATTTAGCCTTTACTGATATTTGAATTCCCGACGTAATTAATGTGCTCATATTGTTTTTGCCTTAGTATAAAGATAGCAAAAATGCTATTCCATAATATCCTGTAATCAATTATAAGACGAAGATTTACCTCAATTGATTGGCTGAGCGGTCTAATTTAGAACCTTTCTAAATTAGACCGTTTGGAGTCAACCGAACTTCGAAATATTCTATATGAGTGTGAAATGTTTATTTTTGCGGTTGTATTAACAAAACGCTGTAATGCATGTCAAAAACAGTAAGGCTTAGAAAGGGGTTGGATATCAAGCTTATAGGTGTCGCTAACAAGGTGAGGACCGAAGCGAAAGTGCCTAAAACAGTATCTATTAAACCCGCAGATTTCCATGGTATGACTCCGAAAATGCTACTCAAAGAAGGAGAGCAAATTAAAGCGGGTGATATTGTATTCCAAGATAAATATAGTGAAACAATCAAATATGCTTCTCCTGTTAATGGAACATTAAAAGCAGTTGTTCGTGGAGCAAAGAGAAAAATTGTTGAGGTTGTTATCTCGGCAGATGAAACTCAAAATTTTGATAGAGGAACACCAATCGATCTTGCTTCACTTTCAGGTGAAGAAGTAAAGAACACAATGTTAGCTTCTGGTCTTTGGCCATTTGTTAGACAACGTCCTTTGGATGTGGTTGCTGACCCAAAAAATGAGCCGAAAGCGATTTTCGTTTCTGCTTTCGACAGCTCACCATTAGCTCCAGATTTTGACTTCGTATTGCACGGAAAAGCAGATGAGTTCCAAGCTGGACTTGATGTAATTTCGAAATTGACAACTGGAACGGTTCATTTAACATTGAATGGTAAGTCTCCTGCTGATGCAACTTTTAAAGATGCGAAAGGAGTTCAAATCAATACAATTAGTGGAAAACACCCTGCAGGAAACGTTGGAACGCAAATTCATCATATTGATCCTGTCAATAAAGGTGAATTCGTTTGGTCAATAAATGCTCAAGATGTAGCAATTATTGGTCGGTATTTCTTAACAGGGAAGTACAATGCGAAAAGAACAATCGCAATAACGGGCTCCGAAATAAAGGATCCTCAATACATCGATACAATCATAGGGGCAAATGTTGCTGATATTTTAGATGGACAAATTACAACAGATAACGTTCGTGTTATTAGTGGAAATGTTCTAACCGGTGATAAGATTGAGCAAGATGGACACTTAGGTTTCTATCACAATCAAATTACTGTTATTCCTGAAGGAGATCAATTGAAATTCGTTTTAACAAAAGGGTGGATGGGGCCTGGATTTGATAAGTTTTCAAATTCACGATTATTCCCAACTTACCTTTTAGGAAAGAAAAAATTCAGATTGGATACAAATACAAACGGTGAAGAAAGAGCATTTGTAGTTACAGGTGAACTCGATAAAGTATTCCCGTTTGATATTCTTCCAATGCAATTGGTTAAAGCTGCTATTACTAACGATATCGACGGAATGGAAAACCTCGGTATTTATGAAGTAGTTCCAGAAGACTTCGCATTGTGTGAGTACGTTTGTACTTCAAAAATTGATATTCAAGATAAAATTCGTCAAGGACTTGACGTGATTGCGGAAGAATGCATGTAATTACTAAAATTCGAATTCAGTGAAATTTTTAGAAAATATAGTTAATAAGATGGAGCCTAAGTTTTCCAAAGGTGGAAAGCTCGAAAAATGGCATCCAATGTTCGAATCGTTTATGACTTTGGTCTTTACTCCAAAGTATACAACGAAGTTAGGATCTCACATTCGTGATGGTGTTGACTTGAAAAGAACAATGATCATGGTGATTTTTGCCATGGTTCCAGCATTGTTGTTCGGTATTTATAATACTGGACATTGGGAAATGGTTGCTGCCGAAGGTAATCTTAACCTTCCTTACGGAGAGATGTTCTGGGATAAAGTAATAGCCGGGGCTGCAGTTGTGGTTCCTCTAATAATTGTATCGTACGGAGTTGGACTTGGAATTGAGTTTATCTTCGCTATGAGACGTGGTCATTCACTTCATGAAGGGTTCCTTGTTTCAGGAATGCTTATCCCATTAATAATGCCTGCTGACGTTCCATTGTGGATGGTTGGTGTGGCAACGGCATTTGCAGTAATTATCGGGAAAGAAATCTTTGGTGGTACTGGAATGAATATTCTAAATGTCGCATTGACAGCTAGAGCATTCTTATTCTTTGCTTATCCAACGTCAATGTCAGGTGATAAAGTTTGGATGTCAGGATTGACAGAAAACCTTGATAAGGTTAATGCAGAAAAATTAGCGCATACAGCTGAGGTTGCAGCAGGTAAAGCTGAGAAGTTAGGAGAAAATGAGTTTGCAAGCCCATTGGCGGATAGTTTAGATGGCTTCTCAGGAGCAACGCCTCTTGGTGATTTGGCTTCATTTATGACGCCTGATCCAGTTCTTAATGGTAGCCCTCTTGAAGTAGGATCTAATCTAATGGATCAATTTATCGCGGCAAATCCAATAAATGATATGTTTATGGGATTCTCACCAGGTTCAATTGGTGAAACGTCAACATTGGCTATTCTTATTGGTGCAGCTATCTTATTGATTACAGGAGTTGGTTCTTTAAGAATTATGGCTTCGTTCTTCGCAGGAGGTTTATTAATGGGGGTTATTTTGAATGCATCAGGTGGACCTTACTTAGATCTTCCACCATTGTATCATATTGTAATTGGTGGATTTGCTTTCGGTGCTGTGTTTATGGCAACAGATCCAGTAACAGCCGCCCAGACCGCCACTGGTAAAATAATCTACGGATTACTCGGTGGTATGATGGCCATTCTAATACGTGTACTGAATCCAGCCTTCCCAGAGGGTGTAATGTTGGCTATTCTGTTCATGAACGTAATGGCACCTATCATTGATCACTATGTGATTGCAGCGAACATTAAGAAACGATTAAAACGAGTTAAAAACGCATAATTATGGCAATTAACAAAGATAGTAACGGTTATACGTTTGCTTTTGCAATCTCTCTCGTGGTTGTAGTAGGTTCAATCCTGGCCATTTTGGCAGTTCAGTTGAAACCTTTACAGGATAAAAACGAAGAGGTGAAAAAGAAGTTGGATATTCTTTCAGCTATGATGGACGTAAAGAAGAAAGGAAATGAGATTGATCGATCTAATGCTGAAGTAAAATTCAAAGAGTTTGTCAATCTTGAAAAGGCCGTTGTAATTAATAGTAAAGGTGAAATCCTTGAAGGTATTTATGACGCGCAAGGAAAAGTTATTGAAGGAAAAGCTTTTGATGTTGACATCAAAAAAGAATTCAAGGACAAAAAACGTAAAGAAAAATTTAGAAATTTCCCGCTTTTCGAAGGTGAAATGGATAAGGAAACAGTTTACATTATTCCAGTTATTGGAAATGGACTTTGGGGTCCGATCTGGGGGTTTATTTGTATAGATTCAGATATGAATACTATTAAAGGAGCATCTTTCGGACATAAGGGAGAGACTCCTGGTTTAGGAGCTGAGATTACTCAAAAGTTCTTCATTAATGGATGGGTTGGTGAAAAATTAACCGATGCTGATGGAATATTCTCAGGATTTAAGGTAGTAAAAGATGGTTCTGGAGCAGAGAAGAACAACGGTAGAGTAGATGGGATTACAGGAGGAACAATTACTTCTAAAGGAGTAGAGGAAATGGCTAATCGTTGTTTGGAAGTATACGTGACATACTTCAATAACTTGAAAAAAGCAGAAAAATGAGCGAAGCATTAGAAAATAAGAAAGCTCCGAAAGAGCCGTTGTTCTCTAAAAAGAACAAAAAACTGGTGACTGATCCTTTAACGGATAACAATCCTGTTACGATTCAAGTATTGGGAATTTGTTCCGCACTTGCAATTACTGTTCAAGTTGAACAAGGTGTCGTAATGGGGGGAGCTGTACTTTTTGTATTAGTTCTTGGTAACTTGATCATCTCGTTGTTGAGAAACTTAATTCCATCTCGTATTCGTATTATCGTTCAGTTGGTAGTCGTTGCAGCATTGGTAATTATTGTAAACGAAGTACTGAAAGCCTTTTTGCCTGATGTCTCGGAGAAACTGTCCGTCTTTGTCGGGCTGATCATTACGAACTGTATTATTATGGGACGTTTTGAAGCATTTGCAATGGCAAACAAACCATGGCCTTCTATTATGGATGGTATCGGAAACGGATTAGGGTATGCCGGGTTACTTATTCTTGTGGCTGTCTTTAGAGAGTTGTTCGGATCAGGTTCTTTATATGGTTATAAGTTATTAGGAAGTAATATCCCAGGTGAAGAATGGGGATTATATACTATGGGTTATGTGAACAATAACATGATGATTTTACCTCCAATGGCATTGGTTATCGTTGGAGTCATTATCTGGATTCAACGTTCTCGTAATAAATCATTAATTGAAGAGCATTAGACCTTTCGATAACTATCGGAATTTAAAAATTAGATTATGGAAACTACTTTAGATATATTCGTCAAAGCCATCTTCTCGGAGAATATGATTTTTGCATATTTCCTTGGAATGTGTTCTTACCTTGCCGTATCGAAAACGGTAAAGACCGCAGTTGGACTTGGAGCAGCAGTTATTTTTGTACTTGTTGTAACTGTTCCAGTAAATTACTTATTGGAGAACTACTTATTGAAAGAAGGAGCATTAGAATGGTTGAACCCAGCATGGGCAGACATTGATTTAAGCTTCTTATCATTCATTATGTTTATCGCGGTTGTAGCATCAATTGTTCAGTTGGTTGAAATGTTGATTGAGAAATTTGCTCCATCGCTTTACGGAGCACTTGGAATTTTCCTTCCACTTATCGCTGTAAACTGTTCGATTCTTGGTGGTGCATTATTCATGCAAGACCGTCAATATTCAACTATTGGAGATGCAACAGCATTCTCATTAGGGTCTGGAATTGGATGGTTCATTGCTATTGTGGCTATCGCAGCAATTAGAGAAAAGATTCGCTATTCAAACGTTCCGGCTCCGTTAAGAGGATTGGGAATTACTTTTATCATCACAGGATTAATGGGAATGGCCTTCATGAGCTTCTCAGGTATTAAGTACGCTGATGATGCGAAGAAGAAGGATAAAGCGGTTCAAACAACTCCAGAAGGAAATGGTGCAAGTGCATCAGGTTCAGGAGCTCCTTTGAATGCAGTTGTTGATAATACTAATATCATTAATAAAGAAGACTAGAAATGGGATTAACATTAGGATTAGCGTTAGGCGTATTTTTACTTGTAGTATTGGTGCTAGTTGCCATGCTTCTTTTCGTAAAAGCAAAATTGTCTCCAGCAGGAACGATTACAATTGATATTAACGGAGGCGAAAGAGTTCTTGAGGTAGATGGAGGTAGTACTCTTCTAAGTACTCTTAGTAACAACGGAATCTTTTTACCGTCTGCCTGTGGTGGAGGTGGAACTTGTGTTCAATGTACTTGTCACGTTCTTGAAGGTGGTGGAGGAATTCTTCCAACGGAGGAACCACACTTTTCTCGAAAAGAGATCGCAGCGCATATGCGTTTGGGATGTCAAGTGAAAGTGAAGGAGAACATGAAGATCGAAATTGAAGAAGAAATTCTTGGAATTAAGGAATGGGAGGCAAAAGTAGTTTCTAACTATAACGTTGCAACATTCATTAAAGAATTTATCGTTGAGATCCCAGAAGACATGGATTACAAAGCAGGTGGATATATTCAAATTAAGATTCCTGTTTGCGAAACTAAATTCTCTGATATGGATATTTCAGCGCATCCACTGGATCATCCAGGAGAGCCTGATAAGTTTAAGGCAGATTGGGATAAGTTTGGTCTTTGGCCACTTGTTATGAAGAATGATGAAGAAGTTGTTCGTGCATATTCAATGGCTTCTTACCCTGCTGAAGGAAGAAAAGTTATGTTGAACGTTCGTGTTGCGACTCCACCATGGGATCGTGATAGAAATGCTTGGATGAATGTTAACCCTGGTATTGCGTCGTCTTATATATTTAATCTTAAAGAAGGTGATCCAGCGATTATCTCAGGACCTTACGGGGAGTTCTTTATAAATGATTCTGATGCTGAGATGTTATATATCGGTGGTGGTGCTGGAATGGCTCCAATGCGTTCTCACTTGTACGAATTGTTCAGAACAATTAAGACGGGAAGAAAAGTTTCTTACTGGTACGGTGGTCGTTCGAGAGCTGAATTGTTCTATATTCACTATTTCCGAGATCTAGAAAAGGATTTCCCGAACTTCAAATTTTATTTAGTATTGTCTGATGCATTAGAGTCGGATAACTGGGTTGATAAAAAGAATATTGATGATACTGAAGGTGATGGATTCACAGGATTCGTTCATCAAGTGGTTATTGATCAGTACTTAAACGACCATGAAGCACCGGAAGATATTGAGTTTTACTTCTGTGGACCACCTATGATGAATCAAGCGGTTCTTAAAATGTGTGATGAATGGGGAGTGCCTGAGGAAAGCGTTCGTTTCGACGATTTCGGTGGGTAATTCCATTTTATATATGTAAATTGAATCCCTTTAGGCTTAGCTTAGAGGTTTTTTTTGTAGGTCAATACTGGGATTTAACAAAAAAATAAAGGTTGGCATATAAATTGCTTGTATTTGACCGGACTTAAATTACACACTATGAAACAATCATACATTATATTGACTTCTTGCCTCGTTCTTTCAGCAATGAATTCATTTGCGCAAAAAAGCGCTAATTTCGAAAAGGACTACGAGCCTGTTCGAAATGAATTGCAAAATTGGGATCCTGTAAGAGGAGCCTGGCTAGCTGATAATCTTCCAGCTGTCGTTAATCAACAACCTGTAGGAGTAAGAAACTTCCCAGAGAACATGACACCACATCAAGTGTTGGCATTGGTTCCGAAACCTACAAGAGAAAGAATGGAAGCGGCAATTGCTGCAAATCAATCAGATCCAATAGATGGCACTTTTTGGACAGAAATGAATACCATAGTTTCAAATGTTTCATGTGTTCCTACTCGAGGAAGATCATATGGTGATCCACACTTACAGTCTTTTGACGGTGAGCGTTTTTCTTTTCAAACGGTAGGTGAGTTCGTTCTTACAAAATCAAGTGATTCTAAAATGGAAGTTCAGTCACGGCAAAAAGCTGTTCGTGATGATTTCTCATTGAATACTGCTCTTGCAATGAACGTTGGAGGAGATAGAGTTTGCCTTTATGCAGAAGATCATCCTGACGGAAATTCATCAACGCCAGTACGCTTAAATGGACAGCCATTAAGTATTGGATCTAAACCTTATTTTCTTGATAATGGTGGAGTTATTACAATGTCAGGTGGAACTTATGTTGTTGATTGGCCAACTGGGGAGTCATTAACTGCTGCTCCGGGTAGAACTTCTGGAGTTGCTTTTTATAATGTTAGCGTGAGTGTTAACCCTTGTTCTCGTAATTATACAGGAGTATTAGGAAATGCAAATGGAATTAGAAGAGATGATTTTGATGCGCCAGGTGTTTCGGCTCCAATCCGTTTCTTCCCAGCTGGAAACAATAATATGGGAAGGGATGTTGAGAAGCAAAGACTAATCTGGTTAGCTAAAGATTTCGCAGACCTAAATAGAATTACACAGTCGACTTCATTGTTTGATTATGGAATGGGCGAGTCTACTTTTTCATTTACAGATAGAAGTTTCCCAAGATTTCACAGAAGTATTCGTGATTTAGATCAAGAAAGAAGAAATCGTGCAATTAGAAATTGTGAAAGAGGTGGAGTATCAGCTGCTAATATGGATGGATGCATTTATGATAACGCATATTTGGATATCCCACCATATGTTGCACCTACGCCTGCACCGCCAGTTGATCCTGGAACAATTGTTCCTGTACGTGATCCAATTGTAAATGATAATCCAGAACCACCGGTTAGACAACCGATCACTCAGCCAACTAGAAACCCTAGTGCGCCTGGTGCACCGGTAACAACACCTGGAGGAATTAGAGGTAATAGTGGAAATGAAACGGATGGACCAGCTGGTACTGTAAGAGGAAATGGAGCAGCGCCACGTTCTCCAGGGAGCCCGTCAACTCCAACATCGAGACCAACGCCGGCACCAGTTCGTACGCCGACGACAAGGCCAACTCGTACTCCGACATCGAGACCAACGCCTACACCAACTCGTACGCCTACACCGCGACCGACTACAAGACCAACGCCAAGACCAACACCTCGGCCAACGGCTCGTCCTACGCCGCGCCCAACTTCAAGACCGACACCTAAACCAAGACCTTCAACACCTAAGCCGAGAACACCAACCCGCTCAGGAAGAGGATAAATATTAAAAGCCATTTGAAGTACTTCAAATGGCTTTTTTTTTTGTCGAGTATCAAAGCTCTTTTTAGAGCGGATGCAATTTATTAGTTAACTTCAACGTCTTATAGTTAACGTAAAACTACTGACATGAGAATAATTGTAATCGCATTTCTTTTAACGCTTGGTTTTCAGGCAAACGCAACACATATCGTAGGAGGAGAAGTCTACTATGATTCATTGGGAAATGACCAATATCTGCTAACTTTTGAAATCTATCGTGATTGCTCGGGTAGTGGATTTGATAACCCGCTAGATTATACTGTTTTTAACGCAGATGGGTCGATATACGCGGTGTATACAATTGCTTTGCCTACGCCAGATACTTTACCAGTTATTTACGATGATCCTTGCGTAACCGCACCAACTGATATTTGTATTGAAAGGGCTATTTATGTTCAGACAATAACGCTTCCAACAACTGTCAATGGGTACTATGTTACGTATCAAAGATGCTGTTGGGCTGGGAATATCTTGAATATAGTAACTCCAGGTAGCTGGGGAATTACAATAAAAACTACGATTCCAGGAACTGGTCTTGTCGGTGCCGATAACAATTGTGCACGATTTAATGAATATCCTCCAATTGTTCTTTGTTCTAACAACACGCTAGATTTTGATCATAGCGCAACTGACATAGATGGAGATTCACTGGTATATTCCATTTGTACACCCAAAACTGTAAATATTGCAGTTGGTGCACAACCAAATCCAGAAGCACCGGAACCTTACGCGGATATCCCTTGGGAAGTTGGTTTTTCAGGTACAGTGCCGTTAGGGCCAGGTTCTAATGTAACCATTGATCCTCAGACTGGAATGATGGCAATTACTCCAAGTTTAATTGGTACTTACGTAATGGCTGTTTGTGTAGACGAATATCGAAATGGGATTCTTATAAATTCAAAATCTAGAACGTTCGGATATAGAGTTGTTGTCTGTGAAGTTGAAATACCAATGACAGTAGATGTTGTTGGTTCGGCCATTTTGATTGAAGATTGTGGAAGTGCCGGGTTCATTGTAATTAGAGATGATACTACTGAATCTGTTGACCTTCAGATTTTCTTATCAGGAACTGCAACTAGCGGAACGGATTACAATCAACTGCCGACTGTCTTGACTTTACCAATTGGTGTTGCAACAGATACTATTGCTATTACTCCTTTCCTTGATGGTCTTCTTGAGGGGGATGAGACCATAATTTTTAGTATTGTAGTTGAGAATCCATGTGAACAAACATACGATACGACAACGGCTTATATAACCGTTCAAGATTATGTTGAGATGCAAATGGGACACACCGATAGTATAAATGTCTGTGACGAATCAGAGGCAACTGGTCAAATAGCTTGTTGGGTGCAAAATGGAGTAGGACCGTATTTCTATTCATGGAACCCAAATTTTGGAAATGACTCCGTATCTGTTTTTCCTACAAATATTTTGAATCCTAATCTGAATTTGATGAGCGTAGAAGTATTTGATCAATGCGGTAAAGTAATTGAGTCGGCACCAATTAGGGTTTACAATCAATGTACCTTGGTTGCACCGAATGTCATAACCTCCAATGGGGATGGTATCAATGAAACGTTCATAGTCAAGAACTGGGAGGATTACGACCGCGTTAGCTTGATGATTTTCAATAGATGGGGTAATTTGGTCTATGAAAATGATAATTATCAAAACGATTGGGATGGTACAGATATGAAAGGAACAGAACTCACAGAAGGGACGTATACTTACCTAGTAACGCCAGAAAGCGTGAAATACATTTATGATGATGTTGAGCGATCTAAATATACTGCACATGGATTTGTGTATATCATAAAAGACTAGTAGAGATTCGACGCGGTATTTATTCATAATTTCGTAATCAAACGGAATTCTGAATATGATTGAGACTGTACAACTGACAAGGAACGATGTCTTCCTAGTAAATCAATTGGCGCATGATATTTGGCCAGATGCATTCAAAGATATCCTTACAAAGGACCAAATCGACTATATGCTTGATTGGATGTACGACGTCAATACGCTTGAAGAACAGGCTCAAACAGGACACCTATTCTATATTGTTAAAGAACATGGTATTGCCAAAGGGTTTGTAGGCGTAGAACCAAATTATCCAGATGTTGGCATGTTGAGAATTCATAAGCTCTATATGTTACCAGAATGTCAAGGGAAAGGTATGGGACGCGTTTTACTCAATAAGGCCATAGATGTTGCTTTCGATTTAGATCTTACATCACTTCATTTAAATGTGAATCGATTCAATAAGGCAGTTGAATTCTACAAGCATTGTAATTTTGACATAATTGGCGAAGAAGTTATAGATATTGGAAAAGACTATTTGATGGAAGATTATATCATGGAACTCAAATTAAGCGATCCTAAATAACAATCTCATTACCACATTTGAAATGACCTTTTGGACACTCTTTATGTCCATGAAGCCCGCAAGGTCGACAATCTAAATTTTCAACTTGCTTAATTGTAGAGTTATCAGAAAGCGGTCCGAATCCAAAATCAGGAGTTGTAGAACAGAAGAATACTGTAACGTTTGCGTTCATTGATGATGCAAGGTGTAGAGGTCCTGAATCATTTACATAATTATGAATCGCGTCTTTCATTAATGCAGCCGATTGAAGCAATGACAATTTACCAGCTAAATTAATGATGTTAACGGGGTCATTCTCTTTTATCGATTGGCAGAGTTCAACGTCTCCTGGCCCTCCAAGTAAATAACTTCGTTTTCCATTATTATTGCGGACCAGTTCATTCCATTTTTCAAGTGGAAGTTGTTTCGTTTTCCAAACAGAAGCCGGTGCCAAACAAATGTAATCTTCATTTTGATACTGAGAAATCGCACTGAAATCAGATGAAGAGGGGTACAATTCAGGACGAACCATTTTGGCCGCTCCGAACTGTTTAATCACAGATAAGTTCCGCTCCACTTCATGTGTTCCGTCTCCAATCGAATGTTCAAATGAATTGGTATACAAGAATGAAAATGGATTCTTCTTAAATCCGTATTTCAATGTAGCTTTTGATCGTCCAGCAATAATCCCAGAGCTTGCAAAACGATGTAGGTTGATTACGAGGTCGTACTTTGATTTTTGAAACTGTCGAATCAAATAACGCATTGCCTTGAATTTTCCACTGGATTTATCAAAAGTGAAAACTGAGTTAATCTTGGGATTGTTGGCTAGAAGAGATTCGTTTCCTTTTTTTACAAGAATATCAATATTAGCTTTAGGGAACAGACGTTTCAATTCAGAAATGACAGGTGTTGCCAAAATAACATCACCAAGAAAAGCGGTTTGAATAATAAGAATGCGATTCACGAGTCGAAGATAGCTTTATTTAAGAAGATTTACGTGACCTTTTTTGAAGATTTCAACTCCATTTCCATCAATTAATGTAACGCTATACAGATACGTTCCAGTTCCTGCCATTTGATTAGTCCCCTTAACAATTCCATTCCATCCAATAGCTGGGTCATTACTAATGTAAATTGGCTGTCCCCATCGATTGTAAATTTTCAATTCATATTCGCTTGGATCAAAATCGGAGAGAATTGGCAAGAATACTTGGTTACGCTCATCTCCGTCAGGGGAGAAAGAGTTAGGGATGTATATCGTTGGCTCCTGAACAATGCACGACTCATTCGAGCGGCTTTGCTCTGCAAATCCAAATGAATTTGTAGCTTCAATAGCTTCTACGTAATAGCAAATCTTACCAATAGAAACAACGGAATTTACGTCATCTTCATAAGAGAATTGACCCGATGGAACATTATCAATCGGAGAGCCGCTAAATACACCATTGATACCCCTGTATATATTGTAACCTAAAATTGAACCGTCAAAATCTTGATATGAACTCCAATTTAAATAATTGAGTTTACGAACGTCATCATTTTGAACGTTAAGCAAGATCGTCTTTGCAATATTCGATATCTCTCCTGCTAGAAAACAACTGTCGATTACTTGTACTTGGTAGGAATATGAGTTTTTATGAACCTCAACAAAAACATCTGTATAATACATTGTTTGTCCAGTTACAGGTAGTAGAGCAATTTCATTATAGACACCAAACTCATCCATTTTCTGTATTGAAAGTTCAGCCACATTCGTTGAAATATCAATGTAATGTGTTAATTCAATTGTTTCTCCATTAACTGTCGCCAATTTCAAATAATTAAACAATGGTTGACCTGGAATTGCAATGTAGATGCATGAGATGTTCGAAAATGCTCCTACGCCTGTTGTGCAAATGGCCTCGATTACGAAACAATAGGTGCTTGCATCATCAACACTAACAGTAAAAGTTCCATCCGTTGTTGAACCAAAATTGACCCACGATTCCCCGAGTTTACGGCCGTGAATTTCATAATGGTCTATGCCGGTCCATCCAATATAGTCTGACCAGGAAAGATCTACTTCTTGTGCGCATATGTTCAGAGTCGTTGTTAAGAATACTGTAGTATTTAGCAATCCTTTGGCTGATGTTTGATACGTTGGAGGGATCGTCGATGTCCAGCATGAATCAAAAGCTGCAACAG
>JABSPC010000329.1 GCA_013215515.1 Crocinitomicaceae bacterium | reverse complement strand
CTCCTTCTTTCTGCAATAGCTCGACACCCTTTATAGTCACTTTATATCTTCTGTTGAGAATAAAAGTGTAGAAGACCCTAAAAAAATTCATTACCATCTAAACTCAGTTTGAATGTGTGTTACCAATTATTGGGCAACGCTGCTTTCTAATTCACGGCCATAAATTTGCTGAATTTCAGCTTTATATTTCTCTCTTAAAACTCTACGTTTTAACTTCAATGTTGGTGAAAGATCACCAGACTCTGGCGTCCATTCGTCGGCCATCAATAATTGATTACTGATTCGTTCGTCTTTTGTAAGTGATGGATTTATCTTTTTAACAATGGCAGTATAATGTGCAATTACCTTTTCGTCTTTCACCATTGCCTTTTTATCAGAAGTGTCAATTCCATTCTCTTTACACCAATGATTTAATGCCTCAAAATTCGGTGTAATAATTGCAGATGAAAATTTCTCGCCAGCACCAATTGCCATAATTTGATCAACAAATATCGATTCCTTGAATCCGTTTTCAACCGCTTGCGGAGAAACATATTTTCCGTTTGTCAGTTTAAAAATTTCCTTTTTTCTATCCGTAATTCTCAAGAACTTACCTTGATCTAAATGACCGATGTCTCCAGTATGGAACCAACCCTCTTTATCGATAGCCTCGCTTGTTGCTTTCTCATTATCATAATAGCCGATCATAACGTTATCTCCTTTGCACAAGATTTCACCGTCTTCAGCAATTTTAATTTCGACACCTTCAATTCCAGCACCAACAGAACCCAATTGAACTAGGGGAGAGGAAGCTCTATTGATTGTGATAATAGGCGATGTTTCAGTAAGTCCGTACATGTTCAAAAGCTTAATTCCCGCAGACCAGAAAACTCTTTCCAATCTTGGTTGCAACGCTGCACCGCCAACACCAATCGAAATCACATTTCCTCCCATTGCTTCTCTCCACTTACTGAAGATAATCTTGTTGGCTATTTTAAGTTTGAAATTGTACCAAGCTCCGTTTTTTCCATCGATCTCATACTTAAGACCTAAATCCAATGCCCAGAAAAACAGTTTTTTCTTAATTCCAGTCAATTTTTCTCCTTTGTTGATGATCTTATCATAAACCTTTTCTAGAATTCTTGGAACTGCTCCAAATCCATGAGGTTTAATGTCTTTTAAATCGTTGGCAATAGTTCCTATATTTTCCGCGTAGTAAATACTACATCCTGAATATTGAGTTTGATAATTCCCCATTCGTTCACCTACATGGCAGATTGGAAGAATTCCTAAGTATCTATGGTTTGATTGTAGTTTGAACACAGCAGCGGCGGCTTTGGCATTACTTACCAAATTTTTGTGCGATAGCATTACTCCCTTAGGAGTTGCAGTAGTACCAGAGGTATATATTAAAGTAACGCAATCGTTTTCATTGATACCTTTCTTAATTTCTTCAACTTCGGCTGCATGCTTATCTGCATTTGCAGCACCAAGATCCAACACTTCTTTCCAGCTGCTTACGCCTTCAACTTCATCAAAAGCATAGACTTTTTCAAGCGTCTCAACCACATTAACAAGAGGGGTGATTTTATCTACTAGAGCCTTGTCCGAAACAAAAACACATTTTGTCTTTGAATGCGTTAAAATATCTTTGTAGCCGTCTTGGTCTATTGTAGTGAAAATTGGTACATGAACAATTCCCAATTGTGCCAATCCCATATCAACAAAATTCCATTCAGGACGGTTATTACAAACGGTTGAAATTTTATCTCCTGCTTTGTAACCAAGTTCTTTAAGACCGTAACTGATATTGTTTGCGTTTTCGATGTAATCTTTAGAACTATATTTCACCCATTCCCCTTTGACTTTACCCGCTAACGCATCATCTTTATCCGGAAAGTTCTCTTTGTATCTCTGAAGAAAATCAAATGTTCTAGTAACTGTCATCGTGGTTATGTTTTGGAATCGAAACTCGATTCAAATTTATCATTCATCTAATCTAAGAATTTAATATCAAGGCGCGAGAAGATTTAAATGAGTGATTGCAAAGTAATATTTGCATTTTGGTTCTTAATAGTTAGCGTTCCCACGTATTCATCATTCTCTAAAGTGAAGTGTTTGAAAATCCACTCACCTTCATCTATGTCTATCGGTACTCCTTTTATTGATTGTAGGTTATAATCACCATTTTGAACAGAGAAGTTAAGATTGTCTGGAGGAATCCTCATTCCAACACCAATCGCTTTCAAATAAGCTTCTTTAATGGTCCAGAATTTAAAAAATCGGTACAGCCTTTGTTCCGGCATTTTATTAATATAGTCCCTTTCGTAAGAAGTATAGTTTTTCTCTATCAATTCGTCAAGGTCTGAAAGTTCTCTAAGCTTTTCTAAGTCAATTCCGATTTCCTCCTCCGTAGAGAAAGCATAAACAACCCTTCTTCCAGAATTGGACATGTTAAAGCGAAGCTCTGGATTGTCGATAGAGTAGGGTTTACCCTTACTTAGTTTTCCAATTTGTAATTGCTCAGTTGGAATGTTCAAATAATAGGACAACAACAGTCTTAATCCACCTTGGCTAATGATATAACTTTCTTGAACTTGTTTGAATTTGAAATAAGAAATTCGTTCTCGTCCTTTTTCACCCAAAGCGTTTAAACAAGCGCTTCTGAAATTTTCATCAGCGTCTAAAGAAATACTCCAGATTTGTATATCTCCTGTATCAAAAGAAATCCCATTCCGTCCAGTGAGAAATTCACTGGATGAAACGGGATTTATTATCTTAATTGGCATTCAGTTAATCTAAAACTGTTTCGCTCAATTCTTCAGTTACAACTTCTAAAAGATCTTCTTTGTTATCTCTACAGAATAAGTGTCCTCCAGGTACAACTTTGAATTTAAATTCAGAGTTTGTGTGTTTATCCCAACCTTTTACTTGATCGACAGTAAACACATTATCATCAGCTCCAGCAAAAGCAGTTAATGGACAATTTAATGGCTCATCATCGATGTATTTGTATTTCTTACCTAAAAGAATATCAGCTCTAAGAGCAGGAAGCATTTCGTTGAATACAGCATCATTATCAATTACAGCATCAGGAATTTCTAATGAACGTAAGTGATTTTTGATGTTCGGGATGTTTTTATCCTTGTAAACTTCATCATCATCAATTGCTTCTAGGAATTGGAATGGACTCACTAAATGAGGTGCTCTCCATCCACCGACCATAAATTTGGTTGGTTGAACATCTAGTTCTCTATTTAAGTGACGCGCTAATTCTAATGCTACACCAGCACCAGAACTATGACTATAGAATGCACAAGGTGTTGTCAAGAGAGGTTCCATCACTTCAGCCATTTTAGCTACTAGGTCTGCAACATCATCGAATGCTTTTTCATCACCTCTTTCTTCTCTTCCTGGGAATTGAACCGCACAAACTTCAATGTCGTCCGGTAAGAATTCAGACCATGTTGAGAAGATTGATGCTCCACCTGCGAAGTAAGGTAAGCAGAACAATCTCAATCTTGGGTTATCAACTTTCTTCGTTCTGATAATCCATTTATCCAATTCAGATTTTGCTTCACCTTCCATAGCTCCACCGCCACCGGCGCCATTCAATTCATCTAGAATAGCTGTAGTCATTTCTTCCATTGTTGGCCCTCTCATGATTTTCATCATCGAGTAATCGATACTGATATTACTTTGAATCCAGTTACGGATTTGATTTGCCATTAAAGAATCCAAACCGTATTTAGTAACAGGCTCGGCTATATCAACTTTATCTGCTGTTGTTCCAAGAACTCTTGCAAATGTATCTTTCAATTGATCCAAGAAGATGTCAACTTGTTCTTCTGGTTTAGCGTCAATAAGTGTTGCTTTCAATGCTCCATCTCCACTACCGGCTTGCGCTCCTGCATTCAATTCTTTCTCACTAACTAAGTGAGCAAAACGACTTGATTTCGCAGTGTGAGGATAGAATCCACCAATTACTTCCCAGTCAGAATCTGTTCCAACTCTTTGAACAGGATTATTCAATAACATTTGTTCAAGAATCCAACAAGCTTGATCTATAGTATAAGTTTTCCAACCTTGTTTGTACAATAGGTCTACAACAACTCCATTCTCAGAAGCATTTCTTGCAACGAATCCAACATCACCAATTACACCCCAGTTAACTGTTGTCGCAGGTAATCCTTGAGCTCTTCTCCATTGAGAGAAGTTATCTAAGAAACTGTTAGCACCTACATAACTTACTTGACCTGGGTTACCGTAAATAGCAGAGATTGATGAATAAGAAAGGAAGTGGTCTAAGTCCATATCCTTAGTTGCTTCATGAAGCATCCAACAACCTACAGCTTTAGGATTGTACACCTTCATATACTTGTCATAATCAATCTCCGGAATAGATACGTCATCTAAGACCATCGCCGCGTGTTGAATTCCTTTAATCGGAGGCATTGTTTCAGCCACTTCTTTAAATATTCTATCAACATCAGCCTGAATGTTAACGCTGCCTTTGGCAATCATTACATTAACACCATCTTCTTCCATTTTCTTAACGATGTCTCTTTCGAAGTCAGTTTTAACACCGCTTCTACTCATAAGAACAAGGTTTCTTGCTCCTTTTGTCGTCATCCATTGAGCAACAGATAATCCAAATCCAGAAGCACCACCTGTTAACAAGTAAGTACCATCTTCTTTGAACTTAATTTCTGTGGCTGGAGCGATATCAACTTCACCTTCCATGGAAACGATTACTTTACCAATATGTCTCGCACCTCCCATGAATTGGAATGCATCTGCAAGTTTTCCAATAGGGAATACCGTTACTGGATGTGGTTTGAAACCCTTCTCCACGAAGTAGTCAATTGATTCTTGGAATAATTTACCACCAAATGATTTCTTTTGTTCAAATAAACGGTCAACATCCACACCGAAGTATGTTAAGTTGTTACCGAATGGTTGAAGTCCAAGTTTAGAGTTTCTATAAATATCTGTTTTACCAATCTCTACAAATCTACCGTAAGCAGAAAGACATCTAACAGATTTAAAGATTGCTTCACCCGAAAGTGAGTTCAATACAACATCAACACCTTTACCATTTGTTTTCTCCATGATTTCATCAGCGAAATCTAATGTTCTGGAGTTCATAATGTTTTCAGGCTTGACACCAATACTAATGATGTAATCTCTCTTTTCTTGCGTACTAACTGTAGCGTAAATTTCAGCTCCTACTGCATTTGCAATATTAATAGCTGCAATTCCTACACCACCTGCTGCAGCGTGAATCAAGACTGTTTCATCTTTTTCTAATCTACAGTGATGGATTAGTGAGAAGTATGCAGTTGTATATACTACAGGTAAACTCGCTGCTTCATGCCAGCTAATTCCTGCTGGTTTTTTCACACAGTGTACACCATAAGCGTAAGCATATCCTCCTAAACAAGAAGGAGCGGTTGCCATTACTTCGTCACCAACTTTAACATTAGTCACTTCAGATCCCACTTTGCTAATAATACCAGCACATTCTAGTCCGAAAGTTTTTCCGAATAATCCACCGTTTACCGCATCATCAGAAAGAAGTCCCATAGCAATCATAATGTCTCTAAAGTTTAGAGCAGATGCTTTAATTTGGATTTCAACTTGATCAGCTTTTGGAGTTCTTCTTTCACTTTCTCTTAGTACAACATTGTCAAGTACTCCGTACTCTTCAATTGTACCCGTGTAAGCAGAACCTTCAGCAGGGACAGATTTCATAGCTTGTTTCGCTATGTTATCCATCGACAGTCTTTCTAATTTGTTAACGTATCTTCTTCTACCTCTAAATGCAAGTTCGTCTGTTTTATCACCAGCAAACATTTCATCTACCAATACTTCAATTTCAACATCTTGAACAGGAGAACTCAAGTCAATCATTGTAGTTGAGTAGTTCGGGAACTCATTTACAATTACACGACTCACACCTCTTAAGCCTTCTTGTCCAAGATTTAGAATTTCTGGTGAACCGTTGATTGTTTGTGCTCCGCTTGAAAGCACCCAAATACTTGGATTTTCTTTGTATGATGAAACATTAAGTTTTCTCATTATGTTCATCATCATGATAGAACCTAATCCCTCAGCTTGTTCAATCGTTTCTGCCGTAAGATTTTCGTTAGATACTAAGTCTAATCCCCATGCAAATACTAATCCTTCAAAATTACCTCTAGCATTTACATGATCAATTACTTGATCACAATCTTCCTGAGACATCGCACCAATTTCATATTCAGTATCAGAAATTTGTTTGAATCCTGAACCAATAGAAACAGTAATACATGTTTTATTCAGAGTAGCTAATTGAGTAGCTAATTTATCTGAAACGCCAGTTTTATCGGCGAATACTAAATAGTCAGCGGTAACTGTTTTCTTTTCATTCACTACAACTTTGTCAGAAAGGTCAAGCTTTTCAGCTCTTGCCATTATAACAGATTGACATGAAATTGAGTTGTCTGGAACATCACTAAAGTAAGCTGTGTTGTTGTACCCGTTATCCGTCAATACTTTCTCCCACATTTCAGGAGCCATAGTTGCGTGCTCTGTTCTGAAATCTTCGTAAAGCCACCATCCTTCAGTCATACCAAAGATGAAATCAAGATATACAGGAGAGTTAGTCACCTCAAGCATCATTAATACACCTTCAGACGCTAATAATTGTCTAGCATTTCCTAAAGAAACACTTAGGTCTCTAGTTGCGTGAATAACATCTGATGCTATGATGATATCAAATGAATTTAAATCGATTCCTTGATCAGCTGGATCTTGCTCAATATCCAAAATTTTGTATTGTACAAATGGATACTTTGCAAATCGTTGCTGCGCTTTAATCATGAACATATGAGATAAATCTGTAAAGACATACTCAGTTCTGTCAGCAGGTAGCATCGGTAAAATTGCTTGTGTCATACCTCCCGTACCAGCACCAATTTCTAGTACTCTAATAGTTTGGTCTTCTGGAATATTCTTGATCAATTCAGCGATCGATCTTCCAGCGATATCGTTATATTTCTTAAAGGCAAATCCTTCTACGTAGTATTGAACAATCGCATCCCATTTATCTTCAGGAAAGATTAATTGAATTGGATCTACTGTTCCTTGAAGTACTCCAGTAATCTCAGGACCACATCTTCCTAATAGAGTAGACTCATGGTGGAATTGAGGATATTGCTTATTCAAGTTCTCCATCCAAGCTCTCAAATCTTTGAAATCTGGAGTTTTTACTACCTCATAGTTACCATCAGATCCTTTAAGGATTCCTCCTATTTGAATCAATTTAAACATATGGTAGAAAAGACGTTTTTGATCTTTAATAATCTCAAACTCTTCATAATATTTATCAACGTCCACTTTAGTCCCTGCCTCGAATGACATACCCATTTCTTGCAATGAGTCACAGATATAAGCCAGCGTTAATTGATATTGTTCAGGCTCATATTGATCGTAGTACTCTTTTTGTGTTGATCTTGAGTTAACTTCGTCAATTGTTTCCTGAACCTTGGGTCTAATAGATTCTGGATTTGGAATATATTCACCAGGGTTTCTCAATAATTCTTGATCCGCACGAGACTTCATGTTCCAATTGTACTCATAGAACCATCTGTCAGCCTCTCCTCCTGATTCACCTCTTGATCCTTTAAGGTATTGAGATTTAAATCCGTGGAACTCAGCAACGAGACTTCCGTCAGCGTTAAAGATCCACAATTCACCTATAGCTTCTTCATCTGTCCACTCTCTTAATGTACCATGAACGTATAGTTTAGTAGAGTTTACATCGTTGTACCATTTGATTCTGTCGATATGACGTGGTACATAAACTCCCATTTTCTTTGTATGATCTTCTCTTTCTTGAAAGATTCCAAAAACAGTTTGAAAACAGCTATCTAAAACTCCCGGGTGAATGTTGAATTGGAAGAACTCAGATTTTACACTATCGTGAACTTCAATCTCACTAAGAGATTCCCAATTTCCATCACTTCTCCAAAGATTTTTAATACCTCTAAAGCTTGGTCCTAAATAAAGACCACTTTCAAGAAGTTCATCATGCATTGGTTTAACAGCTACAGGAATGGTAATTCTTTTCTTGATTGCTTCTAAGTCAACTGGGATTGGAACAAATTTATCAGCGATGTGATTGATTTTTCCGTTTGAACACATTGTCCATGATTGATCTTTACCAAGCGGCTTGGTATAGATAAAATAATCTCCACTATCATGAGAAATGTCAATTTGAATATGTGGTGGTTCACCTGTATCAGGTAAGAACAATGCATTATCGAAATTAACATCTTCAATAAATCCAAATCCTTCACCAAAGGATGCTTTTGCAGCACCAATCATAAGGTCAACATGTCCAGCACCTGGGAATACAATAGGTCCTTGAACTTTATGATGCTCGATATAAGGATACGTTCTTTTGTCAAGTGTTACATCCCAAAGAATGTTATTGCTTTCTCTTGCAGAAACCGATTTTCTGGTAAGGTGTGGATGCCCGTATTGAATTGACCCAAGGCGTTGTCTACGTCCTTCTTCAGTTTCAACCCAATGCGAATCCTTTTGCCAAGGGTATTTTGGAAGTTGAACAAAGTTATTGTCTTCTCCGTAGAATGCTCTCCAGTCAATTTTAATACCCCAAGAATGCAATTTTGCAACGGATGAAAGGAATGTTCGCTTCTCATCTTCTTTTCTTCTCAGAGAAGCTATTACAATACCTTTTACCTTGTTGATTTCAAGTAAATCATTCACACCAATTGCGTGAATAGGGTGTGGACCTAATTCAATAAATGTATCGAAACCATCTTTGATTTGAGCATCAATTGCATCCGTAAATAAAACGGCGTCTCTAACATTTCTGAACCAGTAATCTGGTGTAAGATTTTCACCTTCAACAATTCCTCCTTCAACAGTAGAGTAGAAAGGAATAGTAGTTGGTTTAGTTTTGAGTTCACCCAATGAAGCCAATAATTCTTGTTTCAATGGTTCCATGTGATGAGAATGGAAAGGAACTCTAACCATTAATAATTTATGGAAGATATCTTTTGCATCTAAATCAGCAGCGATTTCTTCAATAACATCTGTATCTCCAGATAAAGCAACCATT
>JABSPC010000328.1 GCA_013215515.1 Crocinitomicaceae bacterium | reverse complement strand
TCCACCTGGGGAGTACGTTCGCAAGAATGAAACTCAAAGGAATTGACGGGGGCCCGCACAAGCGGTGGAGCATGTGGTTTAATTCGATGATACGCGAGGAACCTTACCTGGGCTTAAATGTAGAATGGCGGATTGGGAAACCAGTCTTTCTTCGGACGTTCTACAAGGTGCTGCATGGCCGTCGTCAGCTCGTGCCGTGAGGTGTTGGGTTAAGTCCCGCAACGAGCGCAACCCTTATCTTTAGTTGCCAGCGAGTAATGTCGGGGACTCTAGAGAAACTGCCCGTGCAAACGGAGAGGAAGGTGAGGACGACGTCAGGTCATCACGGCCCTTATGTCCAGGGCTACACACGTGCTACAATGGCGGATACAAAGGGCAGCTACTTGGTGACAAGATGCTAATCTCGAAAGTCCGTCTTAGTTCGGATCGAAGTCTGCAACTCGACTTCGTGAAGCTGGAATCGCTAGTAATCGTGAATCAGCCATGTCACGGTGAATACGTTCCCGGGCCTTGTACACACCGCCCGTCAAACAATGGAAGCTGGGGGTACCTAAAGTCGGTAACCGAAAGGAGCTGCCTAGGGTGAAATCAGTAACTGGTGTTAAGTCGTAACAAGGTAGCCGTACCGGAAGGTGTGGCTGGAATACCTCCTTTTTAGAGCGGAAGTGTTACTATTTTCTAACCATGTGGTTAGAACTTACTGTTACTCTATTTTCTTAACTATTTCTTTTTAAAACAATTTAAACATTCCAAAAATCGGCTCAGTGTAGAGCTAATTTCTGAGCGATATTGGTACTCGTTATATAGAGTCCCGTAGCTCAGTTGGTTAGAGCACTACACTGATAATGTAGGGGTCAGCAGTTCAAATCTGCTCGGGACTACTACAATGTTTGATTTTTGGGGGATTAGCTCAGCTGGCTAGAGCGCCTGCCTTGCACGCAGGAGGTCATCGGTTCGACTCCGATATTCTCCACCATTCCATAGATATAAGATGGAAAGATTGTTCTTTGACATATTGAGAAAATACTAAAGTAAAAAAACGACGATTGTACGTGTACAATCGTCAAGAGTCTACAATACTAAGAAAGTAAGTAAGGGCGCATGGCGGATGCCTAGGCTCTCAGTAGCGATGAAGGACGTGACTAGCTGCGATAAGCTACGGGGAGGTGCAAATAACCTTTTATCCGTAGATTTCCGAATGGGGCAACCCAGCTGATTGAAGATCAGTTATCCCGCAAGGGATGCATACCCGGTGAACTGAAACATCTAAGTAACCGGAGGAATAGAAAACAATAGTGATTCCCTAAGTAGCGGCGAGCGAAACGGGAATAGCCCAAACCAATGGCCTTTCGGGGTTATTGGGGTTGTAGGACTGCAATGTGGAATTTAGGTGTATAGTTGAATTTGTTTGGAAAACAAAACCATAGAGGGTGATAGTCCCGTAAGCGAAATGTACCTAATACCTAGCAGTATCCTGAGTAGCACGGAACATGTGTAATTTTGTGTGAATCCACCAGAACCATCTGGTAAGGCTAAATATAACTGAGAGACCGATAGTGAACTAGTACCGTGAGGGAAAGGTGAAAAGTACTTCAAACAGAAGAGTGAAATAGAACCTGAAACCGTGCGCTTACAAGCGGTGGGAGTCCTTCGGGATGACCGCGTGCCTTTTGCATAATGAGCCTACGAGTTACTCCTCTCTAGCAAGGTTAAGGACTTCAGGTCCGCAGCCGAAGCGAAAGCAAGTCTGAATAGGGCGAATTAGTTAGAGGGGGTAGACGCGAAACTTGGTGATCTACCCATGGGCAGGTTGAAGCTTCGTTAATCCGAAGTGGAGGACCGAACCGGTGTACGTTGAAAAGTGCTCGGATGACCTGTGGGTAGGGGTGAAAGGCCAATCAAACCAAGAGATAGCTCGTTCTCCCCGAAATGTATTTAGGTACAGCGTTGAGTATAAGTATCATAGAGGTAGAGCTACTGATTGGGCTAGGGGGCTTCACCGCCTACCAAACCCTGACAAACTCCGAATGCTATGATATGTTCCTCAGCAGTGAGGGCATGGGTGCTAAGGTCCATGTCCGAGAGGGAAAGAACCCAGAACATCAGCTAAGGTCCCAAAATGTATGCTAAGTTGGTCTAACGTGGTCCGATTGCTTTGACAGCTAGGATGTTGGCTTGGAAGCAGCCATTCATTTAAAGAGTGCGTAACAGCTCACTAGTCGAGCGATCGGGCGTGGATGATAATCGGGCATAAGTATACTACCGAAGCTATGTGATTAATTTATTAATCGGTAGGGGAGCATTCCAGCAGCGTTGAAGGCGAATCGTAAGGTTCTCTGGAGCGGCTTGAAAAGAAAATGTAGGCATAAGTAACGATAAAGCGGGTGAGAAACCCGCTCGCCGATAGACTAAGGTTTCCTGATCAACGCTAATCGGATCAGGGTTAGTCGGGTCCTAACGCGAACCCGAAAGGGGTAGTGGATGGATAACAGGTTAATATTCCTGTACTAGTATATATTGCGATGGGGTGACGGAGTAGTGAAAGTACCGCGAACAGACGGATTTGTTCGTTGAAGGGCGTAGTTATTGGAACGGTAGGTAAATCCGCCGATCTAGATGAAACCTGATAGTACCGTGAGCTTTCGAGCAAGCGGATAGTGTACCTAATCAGACTTCCAAGAAAAACCTCTAAGCTTCAGATATATACTACCCGTACCGCAAACCGACACAGGTAGTCAAGGAGAGAATCCTGAGGCGCTCGAGTGATTCATGGCTAAGGAACTCGGCAAAATGGTCTCGTAACTTCGGGAGAAGAGACGCCTAACCTAGTTTACTAGGAAGGCCGCAGTGAATAGGCCCAATCGACTGTTTATCAAAAACACATGGCTTTGCAAAATCGAAAGATGAAGTATAAGGCCTGACACCTGCCCGGTGCTGGAAGGTTAAGAGGAGGGGTTATCCTTAGGGAGAAGCTCTGAATTGAAGCCCCAGTAAACGGCGGCCGTAACTATAACGGTCCTAAGGTAGCGAAATTCCTTGTCGGGTAAGTTCCGACCTGCACGAATGGTGTAACGAATTGGGCACTGTCTCGGCCATGAGCTCGGTGAAATTGTAGTATCGGT
>JABSPC010000327.1 GCA_013215515.1 Crocinitomicaceae bacterium | reverse complement strand
TGTGGAAGAAGAACGATTTACCGCCTCACATTTTAATTATGACGGCAACGCCTATTCCGAGAACCTTGGCGATGACTTTCTATGGAGATCTAGACGTTTCTGTGATCGACGAATTACCTCCTGGACGTAAACCAATCACAACGGTTCATCGCTATGATTCGCATCGATTGAGAGTCTTTGGTTTTATGAAAGAGGAAATAGTCAAAGGGCGCCAGGTTTATATTGTGTATCCACTTATTAACGAATCTGAAACTTTGGATTTTAATAATTTGATGGATGGATTTGAAGCCATAAAAAGAACATTTCCTATGCCTGATTATCAAGTCAGCATTGTTCATGGACAAATGAAACCAAGGGATAAGGAGTTTGAAATGAATCGATTTGTCAAAGGCGAGACTCAGATTATGGTCGCAACCACTGTAATTGAAGTTGGTGTCAATGTTCCAAACGCTTCCGTAATGATTATTGAAAGTGCAGAACGCTTTGGTCTATCGCAATTGCATCAATTGAGAGGTCGAGTGGGGCGTGGAGCAGAGCAATCGTATTGTGTTCTAATGACGGGAGATGAAATTTCGAAAGACAGCCTGAAGCGAATGAAAACGATGGTGAGAACCAATGATGGATTTGAAATAGCGGAGGTTGATCTTCAATTAAGAGGACCTGGTGATTTATTGGGGACACAACAAAGTGGGATACTTGATCTGAAAATAGCGGACCTATCAAGAGACGGTCAGATTGTAGTTCTGGCGCGTGATGTTGCCAAATCTATTTTGCTAAAGGACCCCGCCATTGAGCTAGAGGAGCATAAAGGGGTTCGATCAAAATTAACGGAGATGTTAAGGTCGAGGCCGAATTGGGGGAGGATAGCATAATCGATTCGTCGTAACCTCCCCTTAGATCGCTGCGCCTTTTAGATCGCCTTTCGGCTTTTGGATTTATTCTGGATTCATTGAAACGAAACCTATCCAAAAAGGAGCTTGCGGTTGATCCAACATCCAAAAGGCGTAGTCGATCCAAAAATAAAACCTAATTTAGAATAATCAAAACGTCTCTTTCATGCGCTTAATTCTAGTTCTCTGCCTTTTAGTATCAACAACATCTTATTCTCAATTGCTTAGTAGTGGAGCAAAAAATGAAGGTCGAGTTGTTATTTCGGAAACGCCTTTTGTGCTGGCAGGATCTATAGATGGATGGGCGAAATACGATTTGGCGATTGATCGCAAAGGGAATGTAACAAGCGCTAAGATTCTAGAAACAAACTTAACTAGAACCTCAGCGAAATTACAAATTCGTAACTATGTTATGAAGATGAAGTTTACGGCAGGGACGGTTTATCCTCACTTTCATCATGGGACAGTAAAGGTTACGCTGGTTAAATCCGACGATCTTCCTAAACAACCCGAAATCGTTATTGATTAGAAGGATAAATACAGTTCACTTTGTTTGAATGAATATCAAGAATCATTTTTCTTTTCAATTTCAAAGTTGGAGTCAGTTCTCCACCATCTACTGAAAGTTCATTTTCTAGAAGTTCAACGCATTTTATTTGCTCCCATTGGCCGAATCCTTCATTAAATGTATTCACCTCTTTATCAATTCTTGCTTTAACAATTTCATTTACAATTATTGAAGCATTTGAACCATCTCCAAGATCAATATTTTTCTTTTTGGCCCAATCTTTAATAAAACTAAAACAAGGAACAACCAATGCTGCTGGGAATTTTTGCGATTCTCCAATCACCATTATCTGCTCGATGAATCGTGATTCTTTGAACTTGTTCTCCATCGCTTGGGGCACAATATATTTACCTCCACTTGTTTTAAAAATTTCCTTCTTACGATCAGTAATTTTAAGGTATTTACCTTCTCTGAATTCTCCGATATCACCAGTGTGAAACCACCCGTCCTTCATTACATCAGCAGTTTGTTCAGGTAGGTTATAGTAACCCAGCATAACGTTTGGTCCTTTTACTAGGATTTCTCCATCTTCAGCAATTTTAACTTCAACATCATCTATTGTTGCTCCAACGCATCCAATACGGATTCCCTTTTGAAACGAATTCACGGTTACAACTGGCGATGTTTCAGATAAACCATATCCTTCTAGAATTGGAATTCCCGCAGCAAGGAAAATACGAGCAAGTCTTGGTTGTAAAGCAGCACTACCAGAGGCAATTGCCTTAACATTTCCACCCAATGCTTCTTGCCATTTTGAAAAGATTAATTTTCGCGCAATTTTCAATTTGAAATTATACATGCCACTGTTTCCAGCTGGATCGTACTTATCTCCGAGGTCAACGGCCCAAAAGAAAAGCATCCGTTTAATTCCACTCAATTCATCACCCTTGGCCATAATCTTATCGAATACTTTCTCGATTAATCTTGGCACTGCAGTAAAGACATCTGGTTTAACTTCTTTGATGTTTTCTCCTATTGTTTCTAATGATTCGGCAAAGTGAATTGAACACCCGATATACATATACAGGTAATGCAGCATTCTCTCGTATACATGACAAACAGGTAAGAAACTTAAAACCTTGGAACCTTGATTTGCTGGGATTGGCTCAATACACGCGCCGACATTAGTGAGCAAGTTTCTGTGTGAAAGCATCACTCCCTTTGGGTTTCCTGTTGTTCCAGAAGTGTAAATGATCGTCGCCATTTCTTCGTATTCAACTTTGTCCATTCGCTCTTGAACCAAGCTTTGATCTGTTGAGGCTCCAGCAGTCTTTATTTCAGACCAATGTTTGGCGCCATTCACATTCACCATAGTAAATACGTGCTCTAGTGATGCAATTTCACTTTTGATATTCGTGATTTTT
>JABSPC010000326.1 GCA_013215515.1 Crocinitomicaceae bacterium | reverse complement strand
GGGCCCTCAGCTTCCAGAGCTCTCGGCGCCTGCGTTTGCGAAAAATAACCAAAACCGAATATTTCAAATAACCCAAACCGGCCGAAACGGGCCTCAGATTCGAATTCAGCGCACCCAAATTAGCCAGACAAAATTGATTGGAAGCTTAACCCGTCTGGTGTGTGTCCAGAAAATTTTGTTATTAAAGATCGAACATTGACATATACTGTTCACTTTCAAAACACGGGAACAGCTCGGGCTATCAATATTTCGATTCTGGATGAATTGGATCCGAACCTAGAGATTAATTCAGTTCGAGTGGTGTCGCAAAGTCACCCTATGATTATCGATGTGCTACCGTCAAATACAATCGACTTTTTGTTCGATGATATTAATTTGCCTAATAGCAGTAGCAATCAGCTCGCAAGTCACGGATGGGTTGTTTTTGAGGTTGATCCGCTGCCAAATTTGATTGATGGAACAGAATTTTTTAATAGCGTCGATATATATTTCGATTACAGCCTCCCGATTTTGACGAATACTGTTTATACTACTTATGTAGACGTGATTGAATGTTCTGTTGGACTCTATGAGCACGATAAGCTGGAAGCCAGAATTTATCCAAATCCGACTGAAGGTAATGTTACCATTGAATTGAATCAATTTACAGAAAACATTTCATTAAGGGTGACCAGTATTGAAGGACGTGAGGTGTTTTCTGATACAAATATTTCAGGTAATAAATTTCAATTGGATCTTAAAGCGGAATCACGAGGGATGTACTGGGTGACCATTCAAAATGGAATCAGTAAAGTCACTTATAAAGTGGTCTTGCAGTAAAAGGTTATATCTTAAGATCAAATAAATCTCTCAACTGAATCAACTCATTTACTTTGTTCGCGCTTCCGGCTTGCTGGAATGACGTGACTAAGTTCGTTAGCATTCGAGTTAAAATGGCTGAATTCGAGCAAGGTTCAAAATATTCTCGACTTTCCGGCTTGTTCAGTCCGTTTAAGAATTCTTTGATTTCATTTTCGTCAAAAATCCCTCCTCTAGAGAAAGCGTTGATGTAAAACAATCCACCGTGAACATTGTCTGTGTTAATGATCGGATTGATATTGTCCTCATCCAAATATGTTAACACAAAATGATTCGGAAGATTGACCCCATAAACAGGCATGTCTAGTGATTGCGCAAGAATTGAATAAATCAAACAAAGGCTTAAAGGATTTCCTTTCTTCGTTTCCATCACAACATTGATGAATGAATTTAAAGGAGAGTGAAAGTCTTTTGAGTTTCCAGAGAATTTGTATTTCCCATAAAACACTTTGTTGAACACGCGAACCTTTTCGTAAGCCGTCTGGTTTTCATTCAACTCTAGCCAAATGTCTTTTCGGATATCTTGAATTGCATTTCTAACGTCCTGACCGTCTTGATTTGGATATTGGAACTTGGATATTATCAATGCACCTTCTAATAAGTCCTTATGAGGCGATGCAATCCAATCCTTAAGTGCTGATTTTATTGAGCCGAATTGAATATCGTGAATTAGGTCTTCAATACGAGATTGAAACAACAATCCATAGTCTTCTTCTTCCCAAGAGGTTTCTAAG
>JABSPC010000325.1 GCA_013215515.1 Crocinitomicaceae bacterium | reverse complement strand
AATTTTTGTTTTTAGAATAAAAAGGTCAAATAATAAGCTGGCTAGGGCAGTGTCTGAAAAGGCATTGCTTCTGCAGGAAGTTCATCACCGTGTTAAGAATAATATGCAAATGGTTTCAAGCGTTCTGGATGTACAGGCAAACTTCATTGAAGATAAAAAATCCTTGGACGCTATCCGTAAGAGTCAGAATAGAATTCATGCACTCGCCTTAGCGCATCAAAATCTTTATGGGGATGAAAATTATCAATCTATTAGAATTCAAGAATACCTTAAGAATATTTTAGGGTTGGTGAAAACAGAGGACATTGAATTGGATATTCAATGTCCAGAATTTGAATTCGAAATGGAGAAAGCACAGATTATTGGTTTTGTGTTGCATGAGCTTTTATTGAATTCTATTGAACACGGATTTAAGAAAGAGGATGTTAAAAAGATCACAATCTTCATAGAGAAAATAGGAGGGAAGTATACCTTAATATATAAGGACAATGGAGCGGTGCTAAAAGGCAGTGCTAAAAGCATAGAAAATCCAGGTTTTGGAATGACTATGATTCGATCATTTGTAGAAAGAAGTTTGTCTGGGAAATTAAGCTTGAATCTATCTAATGGATTTGAAGCGAGAATAACATTTAAATAAAAGTATGAGAATTCTGATTGCTGAAGATGATGCATTAATTAGTGAAAACTTATCTCTAATTATTAACTCATGTGGATTTGAGGTTTCCAATATTATTTGTACTGTAGAGAAGTTCGATGAAGAACTTCAAGAATCTTCATTTGATGTTGCGCTGCTTGATATTCGTATGAATGGAAAAGATCTCGGACTTTTGATGGCTAAAAAACTGAGTGATACAAATATTCCCTTTGTTTATATCACCTCGTTTTCGGATAAAGAAATGTTGTTATCTGCGATTGTCAGCAGGCCACATGGTTATATTTTGAAGCCTTTTAAGAAAGAAGAAATCATAAGTGAATTGAAGAAGCTGGAGGGCAAACTCAAAAGTCGAACTATTACTTTAAATTGTGGTAACAATGTTTGTGTAGTGAGATTAAGTGATATTGTTTATTTAGGATCTGAGAATGTGTATTTGAATGTGTATACTATGGAGGCTAAATATATTGTTCGAGAAAAGTTAGGAGATTTTATAGAGCAATTGCCGAGCTCAACGTTTGTAAGAACGCACCAATCCTTTGCAGTAAACAAAGATTACATCAAATCAATTGGTAAAACTATTATCTTGATTGATGGTTCAAATATTCCAATTTCTAGAAAATTTAGAGATGACTTAAGAGCTTTGTATAGAGTCTAATAAGTTACTAGAGTATTCAAATTCAACTTTTCACAGTCAATTTCAACAGCTCTTTGTTAATAAGTAAGCTTCGATTATTTTTGTCAGTTGCAAGCTGTGGAGATATTGAATTCTCTATTGCAACTAAAAAAAGAAACTACATAAAAATCTATAGTATGAAAATGCAATTAATGATCGCGAGAATCTTTGTTATTCTTTCTCTGGTAATTGGAGCTCAAAATGTTTATGGTCAGGAAACGCCGTCTCAAATTGAAGGTAGAAAAATGATGTCTGATGTCTCGGCATTGGAACCCATTGATAAACAGCCATACTTGTTTAAAACTAAAGATGAACTGGATTCTGAATCAAGAATAGAGATAAAAAAAATTCGAGAGAATATCTTAGGTGGAGGTCTAACTTATTTAGAAGTATTGAAATTGCGAGAAAAAATCTGGAGATACGAGAATGCCAGACTCTATAATAAAGAAGATAATAAATAACCATTTTATTAAACTAGATAAGATCTGAAAATATGTTACAATCAAAAATCAAATCGCTAATCTGTCTAACCGTATTGTTCGTAAGTTCAATTGTTTATGGTCAGACAACTTATTTAAATTCAAGCACAGGGCAAACTGGAACAATTCAGACTTATATTGTGCCTGGAGGAGTGACACTAATCCAAATCGAGGCTTGGGGGGCTCAGGGTGGTGATCAAGGAGGATTTACTGGAGGTTTAGGCGCCTATATCAGTGGAGAGTTCGCTGTTACGCCTGGTGAGACTATTGATATTTTAGTAGGCCAGAGAGGTATTACGGGATCTGGTTCTGCTTCTGGAGGTGGCGGTGGAAGCTTTGTTGTTCGTCAAACTGGTAACGTTCCTTTGCTAATTGCAGGAGGAGGTTCTGGAACAACTGATTTAGGACCTAACGGAAACGGTGGACTTGCTGGCAATAGTGGAGGAGCTGGTGATAATTGTGCAGGTAACGGTGGAACTGGCGGAAACGGTGGTGGCGATGCTGCATTATGTGCGTCTGGAGCAGGTGGTGCTGGAGGTTT
>JABSPC010000324.1 GCA_013215515.1 Crocinitomicaceae bacterium | reverse complement strand
TTGAGAATTTTATAATTTAATTGAGGTGTTGAGGTGTACCTAGCTTCTTTAAGCTCATTCCAAGTGTAATCTCTAATTTTCCCAGTGAAATTGGTGTTACCTTCCAAATCAGAGTTATGGAAGCCAACCAAAATATTGTCTGCAGTAAGCTGAATATCCAATTCAGTTCCGTCCGCTCCTTCATTAATACATCTCATAATGGATTCGGCCGTATTAATAGGGTAGAGGTCAGAGAAGCCCATTCCTGCGTGCCCCATTACCTCGATCTCATTATTATTAAGGTTCGTGATTTCGTAGGTCTCAGGGGTACACCCTAAAGCAATAATAATGATCGATATGATTAGAAATGCTTTCATTAGAAGGTGTGTCCAATTGATAGTGCTCCCCAATGATTCAAGCCATAGCCTCTTGAAATGATAGGTGAATAGGAGAGGCGAAGTAATAACTTCTTTGAGATGATATACGTTGCACCAACTTGAAAGTAACTGTTGAGTTTTACTATTCGTTCAGCTTTGTATTCTTCATTGACTTGTACAGTTGATGCATAGATTAAGCCTACGCCAGTATATATCAATAAAGGGTTGCGGCGTTTTTTAATTACTTTGAATTCAGTAAAAATGCCAAATGGAACGAAGTAATCAGGTTGAAAGTCATCTTCAAAATTCCGGAGTCGTGAAGTTCCCAATCCGAAACGAGCGCCAATATTGATGTATTCTTTTTCAAAAGAATAGTGTTCGATATTAAATGAACCAATTCCTCCAGCTCCACCAGCCTCTATGTAAACTGAACTGTGCCACGTTGAATCTGACTGTGCAAATGAAGGTGCTGACCAAAGAATAATTGGCAGGAAAAGTATTTTAGTTAGAAGTTTTAGCATTGACTATCTCGAAAGTAGGCAAAAAAACAAAACCGCCTTGTTAAAACAAGACGGTTTTAGGGGATTCTATTAATCGATTGTCATTTCGAGTAGCATTCTCATTTGAATACCAGTATACGATTCTAACATTTTCAATTTTTCATAATATCGAATTAACTCTTTTGGCATTTCAGCACTCTTAATACTTACCTCTTCTGATGAGCCTTCAATCATTTCTAGTATTGCAGCCAATTTGTCTTCTTCTACAAGTGGATAATACAATACTTTCTTCTCACTAATACCCGCTTTTTTAGCAGCAAATTTGATGGCATCATTCAGACCTCCTAATTTGTCTACGAGCCCAACTTTCAATGCATCTCTACCTGTCCAAACACGACCTCTAGCAATAACACCTACTTGCTCTTTCGTCATTCCGCGACCTTCAGCAACAATTGATTTGAATTGATCGTAAATTTCATCGACTTGTCCTTGAATAAGGGTTTTCTCGTCTTCTGTCAATCTACGATTCGTTGTCATTACAGAGTGCTTGTTTGTTCCAACCCTATCGAAGGTGAGACCAAGCTTGTTTTCCAACATGTTTCCTGTAAATGGAATTACACCAAAAACACCAATGGATCCTGTAATTGTAGTTGGTTGTGCAAAAATTGTTGCCCCTGGTGCTGCGATGAAATAACCTCCTGATGCCGCAACATCACTCATTGAAACAATTACTTTCTTCGTTTTATTGGTGAGCTTTACTTCTCTCCAAATTTCATCACTTGCCAAAGCGCTTCCCCCTGGGCTGTTAACTCTTAATACAACCGTTTTAATCGAAGGATTATTTCTTGCCTCACGGATCAATTTACATACCTTTTCGGAAGAAAGACCATCGCCTTTTGTTGATACCGTACCTTCCGTCAGGATGACAGCAATGTTCGGTTCGTTTTCAGCCATTAAGATTTGATCCTCTACGAAGCGTTTTTTTGCATATGTAGAAAACGCCAACAACTCAATGTCTTCGGTTGATTTAACCTTTACTTTTTTAGCAATAATTTTTAAAACTTCATCACGGTATTTAGTCGCGTCAATTAATTTGTGTTTCACAGCATCTTTAACAGTAATTACGGAAGCATCTTCTGCAAATTGGTCCAATTGCTTTGCTGTTACTCCTTTTCTGTCCTTTGCGATATCTTGTCGGATATCTTTCCAGATTCCAGTAAGTAACGTTTCTGTTTGATGACGGGCTGAGTCACTCATGCTCGTTCTGAAAAATGGTTCAACTGCACTTTTGAAATCGTTATTAGATCCTCGGATTACTTGCATTTCAATTTCCAGATCATCGAGCAAATTTTTGAAGTACATCATCTCAGCTCCCAAGCCAACAAATGCAATATTTGAACTAGGGAACCCATATGATTCGTTTGCTGCAGAAGCGATATAAAATTCTTTTGTTGTAATAACTTCACCGCTGCTATAGGCTACAACGAATTTTCCGCTTTTCTCAAAATCATTAATTCCGTTTCGAATTTCTCGAGCAGTAGCCATACCACAATTTAGAGCATCGATCTCCAAAAAGATTCCTTTAACTTGAGGATCTTTTTTGGCTGCTTTTAATGCAAAAAGAATATTTGCTACACCCAATTGATTATCAACTCTGAATGTCGTGGTATTCAAAGAAGTTTTACTCACTTCACCAATATCACCGTCCAACGTCATATGTAAAACAGTTTTATCTTTTACAGTAAATGGTACCGTGCTAAAAAAGCTTCCTATGATGATTGCCCATATAATTCCTCCAAGAATGGATACGGTTAAGGCTGCTACTAAACTCGGCCAAAATATTCTTCCGAATGTAACTTTCTTTTGAGGTTTTTGATCTGACATAATGATTTGATTAGTTTCAATATCAAAGATAGACTCTTTGCTCTCTGATTTTTATTGAAATATTATGGATGGTTATGAAGTTGTTTGAGATGTTCTTTTAAATGATAAATGAAATCTATCAATTTTAATCCATGATAAAAGTCCGTAACTTGCATGGTTGCGCTATATCCAAACTTGATAACGGTGAAATCACCAATTTCAAATTTCATGACGCATGAGAACAATTCAATTTATCATGTTAAAATTTCAGATGATCCGAATACGGATGATCTTACTGAACCGAATGTATTGTATACCGCAATTCACCATGCAAGAGAACCTATGAGCATGTCTCAAACGATTTTCTACATGTGGTTTTATTAGAGAATTATTCAACAAGTGCCGAGGTTCAATTCCTACTGGACAATACAGAAATGTATTTTGTTCCTTGTGTTAATCCAGATGGATATATGCATAATGAAGCCAATGACCCTGCAGGATTTGGGATGCATAGAAAGAATAAAGCTCCTGTTGGAACAACGAATTCTGGAGTTGATTTGAATAGAAATTACTCGTATGGTTGGAACACCACTGGTGTAAATGGAAACGTAAATAGTGACGTTTATCCTGGAACCAGCGCATTTTCTGAACCAGAAACGCAAGCTATTCAGTGGTTGGTAGAAGAATATGGATTTAAGACAGCTCTTAATGCCCATTCTCATGGAGATTTATTGCTCTATCCAATAGTAACGACGTATGCTGAATTTGCTGACCATCATGATTATTTCGATGATTTGGCAACACACATGTGTTCCCAAAACAATCACTTCCCAACGAAGTCATCCGGGTTGTATCCTGCCTCAGGCGATTCAGATGATTATATGTACAAAGTGGATAATGGAGTAGGGATGAAGGATACTATTTTCGTAATGACGCCAGAGGTTGAATCGGATTTTTGGCCTGCTCAATCTGAGGTGTTACCTACTTGTCAAGGAATGGTATTCCCTAATCTGGTATTGTCTCACGTTACGCATAAATATTTAAGGGTAGGCGATACTGATCCTACTTATGTACAAACTTTAACAGGTGATTTTAATCATGATGCTCAGCGTCTTGGATTTGAATCTGGAGCAATTGTGGTTTCAATTGACCCCGTATTAAATATTCAATCTGTAGGC
>JABSPC010000323.1 GCA_013215515.1 Crocinitomicaceae bacterium | reverse complement strand
TAGAACTTCAAATTTCTTAATTGAGATGATTCTTTTCTAGCACAGACACACTTTTTTGGGCACTATCTACAAACAGGATCGAATCATTGTAAAGAGGAATAAGATTATGTGCTAATCGTGTAGAATCTACGAGCACTTTTATTTCATGCTCCAACAATTTCTTGTTCAGATTGGATGGATTAATCTGAGCATAGCTGGAATTGAATACAGAAGGAATTACAATCAGAAAGACATGTAACCTTAGAATAGTACGTATGTTTTTCTGACTCATTAAAATTAAGTGAACTCTATTTCCTTCTACGAAGAAATAATGGATCTATTATTTCATTAGTATTTTTTTACAATACGTAGCGTTAGGTCTTGCAGGCCATAACAGTCGTGGAGAACTAAAGTCACTCTTTTTTCAGATTCATTTTCCTTATTATCAGTCCTTGTCCTTGGATTGTGTTGAGAATAGTACTTTCATTTTATAGACGATCAAAAAATACGCGGCAATCCACATCACCAAAGCGGGTAATACCAGTCGATCGCCTTGTGAAAAGGAAACACCCGATGCTACGATGTAAAACAACGGAGGTAGAATTAACACCCAAATCAATAACAAATCCTTCCAGCTTCTTTTCCATATAAGCAACAAGGAAAAGAGGAACAATACAACTATAAATAGTTGATGAATACGATAAAACACCTTATTCATATTGACCATAAACCTTCTCAATCCAGCGTTCTCAATCTCAGGTCGATGAAGGAGCATGTAAGAATCTCCTTCGATGTTTCCTTGAATGTTCATTACCAAATTTGCCCCCATTAACCCGAGGTGATTTGCTTTGTACTCCCCTCTTTCTTCGGCTGACATTTCAGTAATTATTGCCCTTGAAGCAGTAAGATCAATTCCTTTGTCCTGCTCCATGCATTGGGCCATCAAGTAAAAATCGACGGTGTCAGAACTTCTCATAGAGATTCCGAATTCGTCATAATTCCATTTCAATATGCCCATCTGTAAGAAAACGGGTAACAGTACTATTCCGACCCAGATCAACTTTGTAGGCGCTCGATAATACGTTTTGAATTTAATAAAGGGAAAAAGCACCAAAAGCCCAACGAGTGGTAATAAGAACATGGGCCGAACAACTGTCAACAAGCCCAAAAGCAAAATGCCCCCATGAATACATCGAAGTGAAGTTAAGTTGTCCTTATGCTTCGCTATTAGCCATAGTAGAAGCGATAGAAGAAATGTTGTCGCCACTTCCGATAAAGCATGAAAAGTGAGTGAAATCAGTGATAGGTTTATAATGAAAATGGCCGCACCAATGAATCCAAACGATTTCCGTCCTGTTAAACGAATAATCGAGAGGTACAGAACATTGACAGAAAGCAACCACAATACGAATTGAAATATCCAAATTGCTGTAAAGCCACCTATAAAATTCGCCATTGAAATCAGTAGAGGATACAGAAAGGGCCGTACTCCAATATAGGGCGTGTATTCCCCTGACTCTATCCAATGGGCCACTTCACGATACGAATTCCCATCTACAGTTGAGAACATGACTTCTTCATTAATGTCTATACCGATAACATTCAACATGACGAAGTAAAAAACCGTCGCGATGGTACTAATGAGAAATAAGTCCCTATGTCGTTTGACAAACTGAATCATAGACAAATTTAATTTTTAAATTTAGTGCTACACAACTTAGAACAATTGAATTAGCCATGCGTATCAAATCAAATGCATCCAGCGGTGAATTGAACTCGCCAATTTACCTTGCTAACAAAAAGCTTTGCACCGAATGGGATGCGTATATCTTGAACAAAAAAGGAAATCTCAAAGGTGTCTATAATTCATGGTCCTTTAAAATTAAGACAATCGTTAAAACGAATTTAACTTGGCGGATCGAAATTACGAAAGCCACGTATTCAGGAGGGAACCTTCTATTCTCTTCCAAGTATCAAAGTCTACAAGAAATACTGACTTTCACAACCATCATTCCGGAAATCCAGGCTCAGAGGCAGAAGCCAACAATTAGAACTATCGGCCAACACTCCTGTGGATCACCATCATCCAAAAATAATGGTGCTGCTGAATTTCCCCAATCTCCGTACTCAACTTGTGTCATTCCAATAGCTGTAGGGAATATTGTCGTATGCACAGCCCAATGCCGAGTTAAAACCAAGATTCAAATTTCCGCGATAAACGCCCGTAAAATATTGTTTCCCATTGTAAACTTTAACGGACACACCCTCATTTACATCAGTGCAAAATGATGTGACAATTGAATTCCACGCTTGGGAATTCGAATTTATTGAAATAAATAAACAGAGCGCAATGAGGACTGTTTTGGAGTAGTTAGTCAAATTGATTTCTTATTTCGCTTAAATATTCAAATAGTAATATCATGAGCGCGTGTGTGAACCAAGTTACAACTATTAAGAATGTCCCATTGACCGTTTTACATTTTGAGGGGGTCCACTCAAAAAAAACACCCTTGAATTAGAGAGAAAATATCCGAGAAGGAAAAATGTAATAATTTAACAACTTTTGCGTCTATTAATTGGCGCAGATTCTTCTGTTAAAAGTATTTTTGCGCCGTTCTAATTCTTATTTTTAGTCAAAGGGGTAAATTATCTCCGCTACCGAATTCCTCTATGAAATCAATACTATACGCTTTCTTCGTTCTGTTTTTACCATTACTGTCCTATTCTCAAGATGGCTCAGGATCAAAGAGTGAAAAGGCAGCAATTCGAGTGAATTTAGACAATGTAATTAGGTGTAATATTCGAACATTGATTCAGCTAAAATATATGCGAATAGTGCATTGGCCGATGCAAAGGTGATACGAAACAACGGACTTAAAACGCGTGCGTACTTAATATCTACTATATTTCAAAGAGAGAACAACCTAACGAAAGCTATTTAATATATAGACCTGGCAGGTATTGTAGCAAGCGAAATAGAGGACCATGACCTTGTTGCACAGGCAAAATTTCAGGAAGGAACTTTATTCTTCGTTATAGGTAATGATGAAAGGGCGATTGAGCTTTTGGGCGCTGCTCAGGAACATTTCATAAAAGACAAAGACTCCGTTAATATTGGCGTTGCCTATAACTCACTGATTTTGATGTACAAGCGATCAGGGAATATGGACAAAGGCGTTTCCATGATGAAAAAGGCGATTAAAATTAGTCGTGCAACAAATCAAAATTATTCTTTGGCTGATAGTCTTGCCAACCTTTCTGAATACTATAGTCAAGACAAGAACAAAGAGGCCCTAAAGAGTATACAAGAAGCACTTGAGATCTTCAGGGAAATGAACAGTTCAGCGGAAATTTCACTAAGCCTTATTGCCATCGCTGATCTATACTTTGCCGAAAAGGATTACAAATCTTGTTTAGAGTACCTCAAAAACGCCGAAGACATCATTGTAGAATACGATCTCGGGGACCCGAAAATTGACTTGTGGATTGTAAAAGCACAGTATGAATCTGAAATGAACAACCATCTGAAAGCTTTAGAGTTGTATACGAATGCTAATAAATTGGCTACTTATTTTGGAATGTCACAATTTATGAAGTCGACAATTGAAAACATGTACAAGAGCACCAAAGCAAGTGGGAAATCAGCTCTGGAACTGGAATACTTGGAACAATTCAAGAACCTATCCGATAGTCTTGAAGAGGCTTCTGGAAAAAAAAGCACTTCTTTCGATGGAATTAAATAAGGAGTTCGAACATCAAAATAATTTGCACGAACTCGAGACAGATAGACTCCAACTCAAAAGAGAAATGATGGTTTAAAAATCTCTAGAAAGAACTTTTTAATTCTAAGCTTAATCCTTGCCGGTTTGTTGATCGCGTTCATTTTCATACATTCTCGTTAGAAGAAAAACGAAAACCATTGGTGCTAAGGAAGATCAAAAACAAGTATTGAATGATGAACTTGAACTTAGAAATAAAGAACTTGTTTCAAGTGCTATTCAAATTTTGAGAAAAAGCGAGGAGATGAAACAGACAATTTCTTCTCTTCAAGAAATTAATGAAAGAGCAAGCCCTGAGGATACAAAATTGCTATTATCAGTTATTCGAAAACTAAAAATGGAATTGGAACATAGTTCTTGGGAAGAATTTGAAGTTCCATTCAAACAATTGCATTCTAAGTTCTATACGAAGCTCGTTGAAAAGTATCCTGAATTAACGAGAGCGGAAGTTAAAGTATGTGCTTTGCTAAAATTAAACCTCGATACGAAACAAATTTCATCGATTTTACACAAAGCTCCGGCAAGTATTGAGGTCGATCGATCAAAAATTAGAAAAAATTTGGGCGTAACGAACACAAAAACGAGCCTTCACCGTCATATATCAACAAACATATAGCACTCGAAACCCCTACTACAAAAAGGGTTTAAAGAATTGCTGAGGTTTTGCTAAGGTTATTTCCCATGGTAGCTATATTTCTTATAAGCTATTATATTATGCATCCGTCAATAATTCATCCAAATTTGATTTCAAGTTCTTATTACAACGTTTGCATAAGTGACAGTTTTTAGATTAGTAATTTAGTTCTAATGCGTTATTGGCAACTTAATAGTTCATTCAATAACGAATTAAAAATTCAGATAGGTGGTAGTATCTGATTTTAGCAATAAGGCCACTCTCTCCCGAGAAAGGTCTTTTTTTATGTGTCAATACTTACTTGGGAAGGTCACTATAGAATCCAGGATAGGATTTAGCGATTGCATCAGAATTCCTTATTGTGATTGATTGAGAACTAACACTAGCTAGTACGGCGCCCATCATGGCAATTCTATGATCGTTATTTGAGGATATTTCCCCGCCATTTATTGGTCCACCTTTAATCGACATCATATTTCCATCAAGGATAACTTGAACGCCAAGCTTGGTCAATTCCGTTTGAATGGTTAGCGCACGATTGCTTTCTTTATGCACCAAGCGCTCAATACCATATACAGTCGAAATACCATCACAACAAGCGGCAAGTGCTGCAATTGGTGGAAACAAATCAGGACATTGCGTTGCATCAAACTCGAAACTCTTCAATTTATCCTTCTTTACTTTTATAGAATTAGAACTGACCTCAACGTTTGCTCCAGCTAACTTCAAAGCATTCAATATTTCAATATCGGCTTGGCTTGAATCACTTTTCAGGCCTGTAAGTTCCACTGAACCAGATATTGCTGCGCCAACCAAATGGAATGCTGCGCCACTCCAATCGCCTTCACAAGTGTACTTTACCCCGTTTACTGCTTGGTTACCATTTATAATGAATGATTCATATGCTCTATTCTCAATTTTGACACCAAATTCATTAAGAATTTCCAGGGTCATATCAATATACGGCCGACTTTTAAGATTGCTCACATTGACCACGCTGTCACCATCCAATGAAGGAAGCGCGATTAACAAACCGGTCAACAATTGTGAACTTTCGGATCCGTCAATTTCAATTACTCCAGCTTGGATTCCGCCTTTAATTAATAATGGCAAAAAATGGTGATTAGAATCAACCCGAGCACCCAGCTGAGTAAGAGCATCAATAACCATGTCCATAGGTCGTGTAAGAAT
>JABSPC010000322.1 GCA_013215515.1 Crocinitomicaceae bacterium | reverse complement strand
GCTTATTCTCAAGGTCCTGATATGTTTTGTTCAGCTTCTTTAATTTGTCGATTCCTTTTTTGTAAAAAGCTTGAAGTCCTTTGATATGTGGATTTGTAGCATCCATAACACCAATGTTTTCAGTAGCAAATTCTTCAAACTCAGGATAGCCCATTGCCGCTACTTCTTTGTCAATTAACCACATCGGTTTCTCTAATTGAGATGTGTACTTGTCAATAATGATATTCGCTTGAAAACACTTCTTGTGAATCACTTGAACACGCTTCTCAAATTCGCGCGTTGCTAGGTTTGTATTGTTGAATTCCTTTTTCCAAAAGGCCCGAACCTTAGATGGAGCGAGGTAATAGCCACTAATGTCTTTTTCTGTAGGGAAGCTAGCTGCCGACCCGACATTAGCAACATCGAGACTGTCTAATATACCGTTGTTATTTGGTTGATTAACATACGTAACTCGAGTTTGAGAATTAGAATTTCCCTTAAGACTAACTGAAACTTTTTCAGGGTCGGCATTTGGATTCATTTTCTTGAAATACATTTCATAGCGTGGTCCTTCTTTCCATTGAGAAAGGCGAATTGCCTCATCTGCTGACATTTGAGTGTCAATAGCTCTATTGTCACCATATAAGTAATCGCGTTCTTCAGGGGTGATCCGTACAGCTAGGATGGTCGGAACGTTTTCTGCCGCAATTTCAATAATACCAGTAGTTCTGCTGAAATTTACCTCATCATCATTTTCCAAGCTTAGGTACAAACTATCACGACTCCATTTGTTCTGTTTCCATTTTTTAGAATCGAGATATTCTTCATAACCGGCAGGGTAGAAGTTCAATTCGCTCATGTCAACAGGTACAGGGATTTTTTCTAACGGAACAGGATTCTGCCAATCGATAGTTCCATCCGCCTTTTTGACGCCATCGAATAATTGCATTTTCTCTTTGTACTCATCAACCGGCGTTTGAATGTAAACCCCAACTTTTGGATTGAATTCCAATTGTTTTCCATCCGGTGTGAATCCACCCACGCCAAACATCCCTTGTGTTTCGAGCAAACGATCTCCAGCCATTGTGCTCAGTCCGCTTTTAACAATGTCGCTTCCACTGATGGCTTCTTGGTATTGAATGACAATAGGTCCGTTATATGGCTTTCCATTTAACATAAATGCCTCTTTCGGAATTGAAAGCATTACGCCTTTACTCGAAAGAACAACGCCTCCATCAGCTGCAATTGGGAAATATTGAATCGGTAAATTATCTATTTGTGCATACTCTTGAAGTTTTTCTTTTAATTCTAGAGACACCGAAGGGTCTTTTGAAGACGAGTCCACTGAATCTGGACTGATCATATACAAGGTTGCGGCAGTAGCAATTGCTATGGCCACAGTACTCATTCCAGACCATTTAAGTAGTTTCTGATAATGGTATTTCTTTCCGGCTTTTCTAACCTGAGCTCTTTGTGATGCTCTTTTGGCGCCTTCATTGATTGTTTCTTGCAAACGAACATCTTCTTGTAATTCTGTATTGTT
>JABSPC010000321.1 GCA_013215515.1 Crocinitomicaceae bacterium | reverse complement strand
TTTATGCATTGACTTACGAGGATGCCCAAAACAACGAAAGGGCAGATATTATTTTACTTCGTAGAGAGTTGCTTTCTGAATTTGTTGAAACTTTTGAAAATCTTGTTGTCGAAAAAAGGTAAATTTTATGGAAGAAGGATTTTCTGATGACAGTAATAGAGGTGGTGGTGATGTAATTGTTTCTAAATGTAATGTCATTTCTTCAAGTGGAAAACAGTTAAAGGATATTTCCAAGAAAGCATGGAATTCCATAACATATACTGAGAGTATGGGTTTGTTGACTGGAGATCCACAATTTATTTCTGGAGAAATTGGTATCAATGATCAAATTGATATTTTTAACGAGATGGCATTGGTTGGGGATGAAGTGGTGGAGCTTAGATTTAATACTCCTCAAAAAAAAGAAATTAATTTTGTCGGAAAAGTCTATAATGTTGGAGTTGTTCGACCTGATGATAAAACCAGACTTGTCAAATTAAAGTTTTGTTCGGCTGAAAAGATTACAGCAGATCAAATAACAATTAATCGAGCATATCGAGAAGTTTTATATTCGGATATGGCAAAAGACATATTCACTCCCTTGAATGTGATTGGAAGCAAGAAACTTTATGTAGAACCAACAAAAAATAAGGGGAGTATCATTGTAAATAACAAAAGCCCACTTGATGTTCTTAATTTAATTGCAAAGGTGTCTCGCTCGGCTGAATACATGGGTGCAAATTATGTTTTATTTGAACAATCTGATGGTTTTTTTAAATTTGCTTCAATAGAAAGTCTTATTGATCCATCAAGAGTGTCTCCGACAATAAGTTATGTCATAGATTCTCCTTCTGGAGAAAAAAACGATCTCAGAAAATTAGTAGGTGTTAAAAAATGGAAAGTAATAACTTTTCCAAATGTTGTTTCGGGTGTTAAGGGCGGTGTTTATGGATCAACATTGGTCAGCCATGATTTGATGAAACGAAAGGTTGCATACACAACTTTTAATTATGACGAATCTTACAATCAATTTAAATCCGTAAATTACAATCAGGTTGGTTCGGGTCAAGGAAAAACTTCATTGACAAATAACAAAACATATAGTGAGCGAAATAGTGGTTTTGTTAAATTTTTACCAAAGCATTTTAAGTCTTTTGATACAGAAAAAAATTATAATGATGAAAGAGAAGAATCTGAGCTAATAAGAAATTCACAACTTCGTCAGATTAATTCAATTCGATTGATGATTATTGTTCCAGGCGATAGTCAGAGACGAGTAGGAGAAGTAATAAAATTGAAAGTTCCTACTGCCGAAGAAAAAGGCGGTAAGATTGATGAAATTATGTCTGGAAGATATTTAATTTCTAAAATTAAACATGTGGTTGGCTCGGAGCCAAATGATTATAATACTGCAATGGAAATAGTTGCTGATTCTTTCACAAACCCACTTCCAACAAAGGCATAAAAAATGAGCACATATGGAGAATTTCATTGGTGGGAAGGTGTTGTCGAAGATAATCTTGATCCTGCTGGTGCAGGAAGATGTAAGGTTCGCGTGATTGCACATAATACTCCTTTGAAAGAAGATTTGGCTACCATTGAACTTCCTTGGGCATATCCTGTTATGCCATTAAATAATCCACATGGAAAAATTGTTGCTCTCAAGCCAGGAACACATGTCACTGGATTTTATAGAGATGGTTCTTCTGGTCAAGATTTAGTAATGCTTGGAACAATCAATTCAGGATATGGAACTGCTTTGGGGTTTGATGAAGAATCACCTCCTGCGGACGCAATTAATCTTGCCGAACCTGTTCCGAGAGTTGGGGAAATTGGTTTTGTTGATGATCGTGCAGG
>JABSPC010000320.1 GCA_013215515.1 Crocinitomicaceae bacterium | reverse complement strand
CACTACCCTTAATTCCAAATGATAAAATCGTCTTTATTGGACAGAAAACCAAAAAGAAGATTGTCGGAATTACTGATGCAAAAGGAAAGTTTTTAGTTCAACTACCGGCAGGAGAGACCTATGATATTAAGATTAGCGCGATAGGTGATGATATGGACTACAATTCAGTCGAAATTCCGACTATTCCCGAAAATGCTGAATTTCAGGACATGGAAATTGCGATTACCTATTGGATGGGCGATTCTTTTATTCTATCCAACCTAAATTTTGAAACGGGTAAATCGACGATTAAATCAGGGAGCTTTTCGTCGTTGAATGAACTTGTAGATTACTTAAAGCGCAAGAAGACTCTTAAAATATTGGTTGCAGGCCATACGGATAACGTTGGTTCTGAAGATGGAAATTTAAAGTTATCTAAGAGCCGAGCACTTGCGGTAAAAGCGTATTTATTGAAAAAAGGGATCTCTGCTGCCCGTGTTAAAACCGAAGGGTACGGAATGAATCAACCGATCGCTGACAATACAACCACTTGTGGTAGAGTGCAGAACAGAAGAACCGAGATTCAAATTATTGAGTAAAATCCTTTGGCCGAATTCGTTTGGCATATCATTTGCAACTATCATTTCACAATGAAACGATTTGCTATGAGAAAGTTGATATATGTTTTTGGATTATTTGCCCTGTTTATTGGAATGACAAGCTCGTCTGTTGTAAGTTATCCATCTGTATCAAATACCGCCTTTCAGCAAGGAGAAAAATTGAGATATCGCATTACCTACGGATTTGTAGATGCAGGTGAAGCAATTCTTGAGGTGAGAGCGACCAAGCACAAAAGAGACGGTCGGGAATTGGACCACGTAAGAGGAACAGGAAGAACATTAGGCGGCTTCAATTCGTTTTACAAAGTGAATGATCTTTACGAAAGTTATATCGATAAGAAATCAATGATGCCTTGGATCTTTAAACGGTTTGTGAACGAAGGAGGTTATAAGATAAATCAACGGTATGACTTCGCACAGAACAAGCTGAAAGTGAATAATGGCGAGAAGGATTATAAGGTAACAATGGGGATTCAGGATATGCTTTCTTCATTTTACAAAGCAAGAACCTTGAATTTCAAGGGGATGAAAAAAGGCAAAATATTCTCCTTTAAGTGTTTCATGGACAACGAGATCTTTACGTTGAAGATCAAGTACATGGGTAAAGAAGAGATTAGAATAAGAAAAGGAAAATTCAACTGTTACAAATTTGTGCCGGTGGTGCAAACAGGAAGGTACTTCGAACATGAAGATGATGTACAGTTCTGGGTAACGGCAGATAAGAATAGAATACCAGTTTTGGTAAAAGCAAAGATACCAGTTGGTACAGTTAAAATGCATCTTGTTGAATGGAATGGTTTGAAGAATGAGTTGAGCAGCAAGGTGACAAAGTAAACTGTACGAATTGTGGGAAGTGGGGATGATTTATCATCCCTATTTTTTTGCGTTATAATTTTATCGAAAGGCAAGAAGTCGATTCCAGACCTAATTCTTTTACTATTTTAGTTCTCAAATCAACCAAATGAAAAAGAAATTTGTCGACTACATTGTTAGTATGTTTTGTACGGCATCAGCTGGTTTGTTAATCCTGATGCTTTTTCTGGACTTGGTGCGATTCGAGGTAAAAGGGGATGGTACATACTCGACGCATACAGGCTCGGTTATTTTGGCCAAATGGGCATGCGGCTCAATCCCATGAGATATTGTGGTTATCACCTGGCTTAGTATTAGCTGCAATAATGATTATGATTCCGGCAGTTATCAATATTCTAGGCGAAAAAATATTGCGCCTTTTATGGTGGAACGTTATCCTCTTAATAATTGTAATTGGTGTTCAGATTTGGGGACTAGATCATTCATCTGAAAATATAACTTGGGAAACCGGTACTTTTGCCGATAAATTGTATTTTCCAGCGTTTTATTTTCCTTTTTACGGGCTAGGATTTGCAATATTAGCAGCTTTGCTCTATACGTTCTATGGAAGAAGTACCCGTGAGAGCACAGTAAAAAATTCAGATGAGGTAATTGATGAAATTAGTCGTTCAACTTTAATACCGCCATAAATGCCTCTTGAGGAATTTGAACACTACCCACTTGACGCATACGTTTCTTACCTGCCTTTTGCTTTTCAAGAAGTTTACGTTTACGAGATATATCACCTCCATAACATTTTGCGGTAACATCTTTTCTAAGAGCTTTAATCGTTTCTCTAGAGATGATTTTCGCACCAATTGCAGCTTGAATTGGAATTTCGAATTGTTGTCTTGGAATTAATTCCTTCAACTTGATACAAATTCGTTTCCCTAAATCATAGGCATTACTTCTGTGAACTAAAGCTGATAATGCATCAATTTGATCTCCATTAAGAAGTATTTCCATTTTAATCAAATCGGATTGTCTGTAACCAATTGGATGGTAATCGAATGAAGCATAACCTCTAGAAACCGTTTTCAAACGATCGTAGAAATCAAATACAATCTCACCCATTGGCATTTCGAAAGTAAGTTCGACACGGTCTTGTGTCAAATATATTTGGTTCGTCAATTCACCACGTTTTTCAATACAAAGGGTCATGATTTGTCCAACGTACTCCGATTTTGTAATTACCTGTGCTCTGATATACGGTTCTTCAATTAATTCCATCCCAGAAGGATCAGGAAGTTCAGAAGGATTGTTTACAATAATTGGAGTTTCGGGATTTCTGCGCATGTAAGCTTTGTACGACACGTTGGGCACAGTTGTAATAACTACCATGTTGAACTCTCGTTCCAATCGTTCCTGAATAATCTCCAT
>JABSPC010000032.1 GCA_013215515.1 Crocinitomicaceae bacterium | reverse complement strand
AGAGGTTGATTCTCAACTTCAATTAAATTTCAATTCAGCATAGACTAGGGGCTTACTTTTTAAGATCGAGAGAGTAGTCCAATAAAATCAAGGCTTCTAGGACGCAAATTGCTCAATTTATATTTTTATCGGACAGTAGTGGTTCGAATTCTAGAAAAGAAAAAAATTGTTGGACATAAGACTTACGGCCGAACACATCAATATTTCCCATTGATATTCAAAGGAGGATACACAAAACAATCGACACGTACCTTGGTCGACAATTACTTCTCAGGGTCATTCGAAAGTATGGTTTCTTTCTTCGTAAAAGAAAAGGACATCAGCGTTGACGAGTTGGAAAAGATCATGAAGGAACTTAAAAAATCAAAGTCATGAGTTTATTACAATTCTTATTAATCAACGTAAACCTTCTGATGTTCTTTGGATTATTCCTTCTGTTTTCGAAGGGGAAAAGGCATTTGCATTTCAACCGCTTCTATTTGATCTTGACTCCAATAATATCTGTTATCCTGCCCTTTATTTCGTTTACAAATGAGGCTTCTTCAGCGACGTGGGTTTCAGAATTACCTACCGTTACTTTATTGAGAGCCCGATCATTCATCGGAACGGAAACAATCATCTATGCCATTGGAACGATATTGTTCTTAGCTATTTTGATCTATCAAATCTATTCGATCATCAAGCCAAAGAAAGCGACCTACTTGAAATCATTCAATGGCGCATCGGTCTATCTTTTGAACTCTCACGAGGCGACGCACTCTTTTTTCAATCGAATTTATCTGAACCCACAGCAAATGGACAACGAGGAAATAGTTCTAATTCATGAGCGCGAACATTGTCGAGGATACCATTCTGTTGATCTTATCATCCTTGCCGTTTTCAAGTCTCTATTTTGGTTCAACCCGGATATTTATGCTTGGAGTAAAATGGTGAAGGAAAAACATGAATTCATCGCAGATCAAAAAGTAATGTACGAACACATAAGTGCATGGAATTACGGGCGCATTCTTTTGGATGAAAACTTTCAGTCAACTGCACCACAATTAACGAACACATTTAATGCGAAATCGATGCTCCTTAAGCGCAATGAAAAATCTATTAGTAATTCCTGTATTAGCAGGGTTGGCTCTATTTTCTATGTCAATGACAGCGGAAAACACTCCAGAAAACACAACGTCCACTCCGTCAATTGTAAAAGGAGAAGAGCCTGAAGTTAAAGAAGCAAAGTATCCTAAGTCTTTGAAAAAAGCGTGCCCAGAAGGAAAAGTCTTCGTAGAATTTACGATTGCGACTTCAGGAAAAGTAACCAATGTGAATATGAAAAAAGTTTCTGGTCACAAAGCAATGGACAAGGAAGCCATTCGAATGGTTGAAGCGATGCCGAACTGGAAGCCTGCTCAAAAAGATGGTGCCGCAATCACGATCAAAATTACATTACCGATCGTTTTTAAGATGTAAGTACGTCTTAGTTTTAGAAGAGAGCACCTGTTCAAATGAGCAGGTAATTTTTTGTTTCGATGTATTTACAATTTTCCTGAAGTTTCACCGTTAAACAATCGAAACTACATGAAAACTATCGAAAAGATATGGCTATAACCAACCATAAATCGATCCAGAAGGACGACTCTACTATATTGCTAATCTGCGCATTAGCCATTACTTTTTTACTCTTTTTTGTTATTGAAGGAGGTATGACATTCAACTGGATGGCCAACATTGGTAGCTGGATTCTCTTTATTATTTATGCCGTTTTCATTTTTATGGGCGAAGTCTTTGTTTCAAATATCCTTTTAAAAAAGTACGAAAGTACTGCTTACACACTTTTGAGTGTTGCAAGTGGATCAGGATTGGGAATTCTATTTGTGCTTAAGGTTGTGATGAGCAACTGGTAAAATCAGCTCAGTTATTTTTTCTTTTTCTTCTTCTTTTTCTTCTCCTTGCCTATTGAGAATTTATAACCGATTGCATCTCCGACGATCTTCACACTGATGTATTTTGTTTTTTCATTACCATACTGAATCTCGTCCGTTTGATCATCAGGAATTTCATCCTTCTTCTTGCCAAATAATTTCGAGGCAGCTGTGTTCGTGACCATTTTCCATGGAATTCTCAAATAGTACTCCATATTGCCCTCTAAGTCCTGCTTTCCTGAGATTTCGAGGTGACCCAATGAAGAATTAATTGTCATTTTTGGAATGATCATTACCCCGTTCACTAAATCAATATGATTGTTCAATGTATCGAACAATACCTTGCTCATGTTCTTGTTTTTGAAATATTCCGACATGTATTCAAGCAGAGCATAATTTTCCAATCGACCATGTGTAACATCAAGGTCTAAGTGGATTTCAGAATCATCAATTTTCGGAACCAAATCATTGTGCATGTGAATTTTGCCACTTATAGTACCCGTAAATTTCCCGTGTAAGTTTTCCGCTACAATGTGGTCTTGCCCGAAGTTATCAAACTTAAACAAGAGTTTATCCAAATCAACGTTTGTAGCTTTTATCGTTGGACTGAAATATATTTTCTTGGGATCAGAGCCATTGAAATAGCCATCAATATCAAAGTGACCACCCGCCGCGTCCATGTTCAAATGATCTACATAAATGTAATGATTAGGTGTTGTCCTTAGCGAACCCTTTATGTTATGCATCAAATAACGGTGGTAGTTCAAATGCTTAATGTCAATGTGATATGTCATATCCGTAAACGGTAAGTCGTAGATATTGAACACTTCGTCATGTGCAGACTTAGCTCCTTTCGGGGCTTTCTTTTTGTGCTTATTTAACACCGGGGCCGGATTGTATTTGAGCAATTGATCCAAATCGAGTCGGGAGGCAACAATTGAGAAATGATTTTCGCGTTTTTTCTGCTTCTCGTCATTACCTAAGTAATAATGTAGCGTTGTTGTAAACTGTGATTTCCCCAAAATCCCATGGAAATCCTCAATAACTAAATGATCCTGTTCGTAATGAATACGCCCATTGAAATTTTGAAATCGCAAGGGGTGAACCTTCATTTTGGCATCAAATCTATCAATTGTTAAGTCCATTGATTTCAATTCTTCTTCGTAATGCAAGTACGTAAATCCGTGAATCTTGAGATTGTCCAGTTCCTCGTGTTGATACTCCTCTGGAACGTAATTCTCGCCTTTGTAGGAAAGGAACGATTCCAACTGTAGTTTTTTCGATTCCAGATTGAACTCAATTTTTGAATCACCACCTGGGTGTTCATCGAACCATTTTTCGTAATGTTCCAATTTACCGGTGAAAAGGAAATCACTCTCATCGATAAACCCTTTAAAATCAACTATTCTTAAATCTCGTTCATCTACAAATATATCTGCATGGAAATCGTGCAAGACATGAGGGTAATGTGTTAGTTTCGCATAGAAATTTTCAATAAAAAACTCTCCTTGCGGCATGTATTTTGATTCTGTAAAACTCCTCGCTGAAGCCTTGAAATCGAAATCCATTTTTAAATCCTTAATCTGTTCATCAATTGCACCCTCGCCCTTTCCTGTGAGCTCGAACAAGTCTAGATACGTACTTGTTATTTTTAATCGTGTGTCGACTGGAATGTCAGTATGGTGTATTATTGCAGGTAAATCATCAATGGTACCAATTACCTCGAGGTCTGATTTTCCAACCAAGACATCAAAAATTTTGACAGTAGCTTTATGACCGTGAATTTCCGTTAAGAAGTTCAAGTTCTTTATCGGCAAAGCAAAGTTATCTGACTTGAAATGCACGTTGTTAAACGCCACCTTCATTTCGTATTCTTCGTTCAATTTGGAAGCTGCATGGTGCGGGTTTTTCAAATCGATAATGTCGTCAAACTTAATATTGACCTCAGCCTTCCCCCCAACATTATGCAAATGGTCTAGGTTCAAAAATTTAGAAACAAACCCCAAGTCAAACTTAGAATTGAAATTCATGTGTATATGTGGGGCTGTGAAATCAGTAATTTCAATATCCCCATGGATTTTTCCTGCTTCTGGACGGGCTGAGAAATTATGCAATTCGAATTTCATCGTGCTCAGGTCATGATCAGCGCCGTTGGAAAACTGTCCATCGAAGTTCAATCCACCAATTTTCTTGTTCGTTTTTGGGTTAATGATGTAACCGTTGTGACAACCAAATTTGGCCTCGATAGATGGGGCATGCCCATTAATTGACCTGCCTTTAATCTTCGTTTTTATGTAGATCTCACCTTTGTTCTTATATTTTTTAAGTGTTGGAATATATTCTTCAGGAGCCATGGCTACAAAGAGATCAAAATTGGGCTTGTTCCCATTGAATTCGAGGTCGAGTAAGACATCTTTCAAGAAATCAATTGTACCTTTCATCTTAAACTCTGACCCTTCTAACCTAACCGTTGTCGGCTGAATTGTCATGATGTCTTTCCCCTTCAGGAAGTCAATGTGTGTCTCGAGATCTATGTGTTTGTGTTTTAAGAAGGTTGTGTCACCATCCTGAATAACGTTGATTATAAAGCGGGCATCCAACTTTGCCAAAATATGATTGGGAGAAGTCTCAAATTGCGCACTCGCATCTTGAACATAAGCTTCCACTTTAAGCCCATTGGACTCATTCAACTTGGTTATATCAATGTCCTCTAATTCTATTTTATTAAGATCGAGATGAAATTCTTCCTCTGCGCTTTCAATTTCCTCAGTAGGAGTAAGTGCTTTTACAATATTGAAAGTTCCGTCTTTGTGTTCAACCAAATTGATTTTCCCCCCTTTCAATTTGATCTTTTTAATTTCCATCTTCCCGGAAAGGATCGTCCATAGATTAAACCCAACGTACACATCATGAATGTCTACCAAAGGCGCTCCCATTTTTGATTTGGATTCGTATACCTGAAATTCTTCGAGATCAATAGAGATATAGGGGAAGTTCTCAAACATCGAAATATGAGATCCTTTAATTTGAGTTGCCCCTGCAAAATCCTTATTCATATCTTCAATAAGATCCTGAACAATAGCATCTTGTTTTATGTAAACAATTAAAACTAAAGTGAAAAATAGAAATATCGGTAAGCCAATAGAGGCCAGTACAAAACGCTTCCAAAAACGTTTACTTCGAACCCACCTCTTGAGTTTTGCTCCTATTTTACTCATAGTACTTATTTCCATTCTATTTCCGTTGAAGATAGCTTATATTCAGTTTAATATCAAATCAAATGTCGTGCCGCTGAGGATAATCAATGATTGGATAATATTGAACTAGAACAAATTTGAACTTTTCTCATCTTGAGAATGTATCTTTAAACCGTCAATTTGATGCACTATGATTCAGATTTCAGCAGAATACATTCAAAACAATACGCAATTCGAGACTCTAGTCGATGCGCTTAGACTCGGCTTTCAAGGTTCGATCGAAACTCCAATGAGACACCATCATGATTTTAAAAACCCAAGTGCGACTCAAGATTCAACCTTGCTTTTGATGCCGTCTTGGCAAGCTGGAGAAACTATTGGAGTCAAGGTGGTTACGGTATCTCCAGACAATGGGGTCCTTTACTTGCCTTCAATTCATGGGGTATATCTCCTGTTCAATGCAGCAAATGGTCAACCAAAAGCGATGTTAGATGGAAGTTCAATGACCGCCAAACGAACCGCTGGAGCCTCGGCTCTCGCATCTTCGTATTTGTCTAGAGAAGCTTCAACTTCATTGTTGATGATCGGAACCGGAGCTTTAGTGCCCAATTTAATTGAAGCACATTGCAGCCAACGCCCGATTAAAACCGTTTTTATCTGGGGACGAAGCTTGGCGAAAGCAGAACAACTTATCGATTCATTGAGTCATTTAAAAGTTTCACTAATTGCCATCGATAAAATTGATGAATACGTACCCAAAGTGGATATTATTTCTTGCGCCACACTTTCTCCAACTGCTTTAATAAAAGGAAATTTACTTCGACCAGGCCAGCATGTAGACTTAGTTGGTTCTTATAAAAAAGATACACGAGAAGCAGATAATGATGTGATGTCAAAAGCAAGTGTTTTTGTAGATACGTATCAAGGTGGATTAAAAGAATCTGGGGATATTTTCATTCCAATTAAACAAGGAATCATAAACGAAAAAGACATTCTAGCCGACTTGTATTCACTCTGTAAGAATGAACATTCAGGACGAAAAAACGACAAAGAAATTACTGTCTTCAAATCTGTTGGACACGCTTCAGAAGATTTAGTCGCAGCAAATTATTATTACAATTCAATCACAAATGAATAGCATTAACGATGGAATTCAGGCCATCCGAAATGGTCTTAAAAAGAACAACCTTCATGGAATTATTATCCCCTCGAATGATCCACATCAAAGTGAATACGTTTCAGATTACTGGAAAATAAGAGAACATTTTTCTGGGTTCACAGGTTCGGCTGGCACTTTAGTCGTAACTCAAAATGAAGCTGCAATCTGGACCGACTCTCGTTATTTTTTACAAGCTGAAAAGCAATGTTTAGGAACGGTTGTCGAACTTCAAAAACAATCAATCCCACATGCGCCAGAACATATTCCATGGCTTTGTAACCTGCTTGAAAAAAAATCTATAATTGGAATAGACTACCGATTGTTCTCCTCCAGTCAAATGGATTATTTGCTCGAAAACGCCTCTGAAAAAGAGATAGCAATTGAAAGCTACGGTACATTAATTGACGACATTTGGGAAAACAGATCTGCCCAACCAAATGGGCTTATTTCGGACTATTCTATTGATTTTTGCGGAAAAGATAGAATGTCAAAGATAAATGAAGTTAAAACCGAACTTTCTAATAAAGGTGCAGACTTCAATTTTATTTCCAGTTTGGATGAAACCTGTTGGCTCTTAAACATACGTTCCGCTGATGTAGATTTTACACCTCTCGTGATTTCTTATACATTGATTGGAAATGAAAAGTCCTATTTGTTTGTTCATGAAAACAGAATTGAACCTGAACTCATGGCTGCATTAAATCAAGATGGAATTGAAGTTTTATCGTATGATTCAATCCGAACAAAATTGGCAGAATTAACATTGAATAAAAAAGTAATTGCCAGTTCATCCACTTTGAATTATGCCTGTTTTACATCGCTTGAAGGTGAATTGATTTCTCGCCCATCTTTGGTTCAACATCTCAAGTCAATAAAAAACGAAACTGAAATTGCCAACGCGAAAAACGGAATGGTAAAAGATGGAGTTGCATTGACTCAATTTTTCATTTGGCTTGAATCACATTTAGAATCCAACACGATTTCAGAATACGATCTTGGAATTAAATTGGAGTCGTTCAGAATGAAGCAGGAATTTTATAAATACCAATCCTTTGGCGCTATAGTCGGATACAAATCGAACGGTGCAATTATTCATTATTCGGCTCCTAAAAAGGGATCTTCGATGATAAGTAATGATGGCGTTCTTCTTTTGGACAGCGGCGCTCAATATGAAAATGCAACGACTGATATTACCCGAACAATTTGGCTGGGAGGCACTCCTTCAAGCGAATTGAAAAAAGCATATACTTTAGTTCTTAAAGGACACATCGAATTGGATCGGGCTGTTTTCCCAAAAGGAACTACTGGAATTCAATTGGATAGTTTTGCTAGAATGCATCTTTGGAAACATGGATTGACATATGCTCATGGAACAGGACATGGAATCGGATCCTATAGTGCCGTTCACGAGCCAGCCCAAGGATTTGCTGCAAGAATGACCACTTATAGAGGTGGGACTCCGCATATGGAAAACCAATTTACGACTATAGAACCCGGTTATTATAAGGAAGGAGAATTCGGAATTCGAACAGAAAATGTTGTCGTTTCCAAAGAGAAATTTAAATCAGAGCATGGCTCATTTATTGGTTTTGAACCTATTACGCTTTGCCCAATTGATACGGAATTAATTGATAGAAGTTTAATTTCGGATCATGAAATTGATTGGCTAAACAAGTACCATCAAAAGGTTTATGATGACCTAGCAACACACTTGACCGAAAGTGAAAAGACATGGCTAAAACAAAAATGTCTAGCGATTTAAATTACTTCGACGGAGTTGAAATCCATCCATCCAAGATCTTTTTCATCTCTTTTTGAGTTTTCACGTTGAAATTACGCATCCTCGTTCCGTGGTGTCCCTCAGCACTCACGTATTTAACTAGTCCACGGCTTTTGGCCTCATCAGAAAGCTGAACCGCGGTTGCAGACCAAGTGTCCAATCCGCCATAAATAAACATCATATTCTCGGCTTCGTTTTGAATGAACTTGTTCACATTTTTCATTGGTTCAGGATTAAAAGGTGCCTCTTGCCCTTCTGGAAGGGTAAATTCAAAAGTGTAGACTTCCTTCTGCGACAAATATATCTCAAACGGTTCGTTTTCATATCCGTACATCCCCATTTCTGTCATTGCAGCCCAGAAAAAAGGTTGTAATTTTTCTACCCCTTTCGATTCAAAAAATGAAACTCCAGAAACATTTAGAACGTGGTTTAAAAGAGAATCCGATGTGGCCAAATCATCAGGGATCTGGTCAAATTCATACGCTCCCCATTGCCAAAAAGCAAATGAATATTCCAACACGTAGTACTCAAACGCCTTCTCTGGAGAGAACTTCCATTCGTAATTTTTACCAATAGCCATTTCTTTCAGAAGGTCAACCATCTCCGTTTTTCTTTCAAAGCACAAAGTCTGGTATTCTTCAATCATACCTCGCTGCTCCTCAGTCCCAACCGTATCGAAAAAGTGATAAATTCGAGGGTCTTCACGCGCAAAGTTTAGCGGTGCAACATAGCATACACTTGCGTCTACGTCATCAGGATAATAAGAACGATGCAACATTGTTGTTTGACCTCCTTTACTGATTCCTGTTGTTATAAATTTATTGTCTGGATAAATGGCCTTCTTGAGTGCTTGAATAATTATATGCTGGTCTTCTGCTGCATTTCGAACGGTTAAATCCTTCCATGGAATTCCAGTTTCCGGCTTTGACTGATCAAAAAACCGATGCTCAATTGTAATTTGATTTCCTGAGTACAAGTTGGCCAATTCCCCGGCTCTTGGCGAGTATATTTGGTATCCTTGAAGTTCAACAATGACTGGTGCATCTTCTGAAGTGTGCCCTAACAAAACGCGTTGTTTAAATGTTGGCGAGTCAGGTTTACTTGGATCCACTTTTTGCTCGAACCAAATTTCATAGTATTCTTCAAAATGATCTGAACTTCTTAAAACGTTTACCTCCACAACATTTTGAATTGCTTCCAGTTTTTCGAGAATGCCAGAATACTGAGGCCTTCTATCCGGTTCACCAGTCATTCCAAAACTACGTTGGCAACTAACATGTGTAAGACCAATCGCAAAAACGATTACTAAATAAAAGAGTTTTCTTTTCATAATTATCTAAATATAAACCCA
>JABSPC010000319.1 GCA_013215515.1 Crocinitomicaceae bacterium | reverse complement strand
CTTCTCTTAAAAACTCTGGATTCGAAACTATATTAAATTCGACCTTCGCATTTTTTGCTACTGCTGCATGAACTTTGTCAGCAGTACCAACCGGCACGGTTGATTTATCAACAATCACTTTATAATTTTCTATTTTCTTCCCAAGCTCCTCGGCTACACCAAGAACATAACTTAGATCTGCAGAACCATCTTCACCGGGAGGGGTTGGAAGAGCAAGAAAAATAATTTCCGCATCTTTAATTGCTGAATCTAAATCCGTCGTAAATTTCAAACGACCTTCCTTTATGTTTCTTTCAAAAAGCACATCAAGATGCGGCTCATAAATAGGAACAATCCCATTTTTCATTTGATTCACTTTCTTCTCATCAATATCAACGCAAATAACTTGGTTTCCTGTTTCAGCGAAACAAGTTCCTGTTACAAGTCCAACGTATCCGGTTCCTACAACTGCTATTTTCTTCATTCTTATCCTTTAACTTTTAAATATTCTTCGACCGAAGAACAAATGTGATCCAATTGATCTTGTTCCATTTCAGTATGAATTGGCAACGACAACACACGATGCGTTAACCAATCGGTAACCGGTAATTCTGTTTCTGCACTTCCAAATACCTCAAACATTTTCTGCTTGTGAGCTGGAACCGGATAATAAATCATCGAAGGCACATCTTTTTTAGCTAGAAATTGATTTAACTCATTTCTATCTACTCCTTCAAGCGTTAAGGTATATTGGTGAAATACATGTCTTGACTCATCTCCTCTAACTGGTGTTCTAATTCCAGGAATATCTGCAAAGAAATTATCGTAATGATCTGCTACTTTACGTCGTGCATTTATATATCCATCAAGCTTCGGTAATTTTATTCTCAAAACTGCTGCCTGAATACTATCAAGTCTCGAATTGACTCCAACCAAGTCGTGATAATATCTTTTACTCTGCCCATGATTTACAATCATACGCATCTTAGAAGCCAAGCCTTCGTCATTCGTAAATATTGCACCACCATCTCCGTAGCATCCTAAATTCTTGGAAGGAAAGAAAGACGTAGTTCCAATATGACCAATTGTTCCTACCTTTCTCTTCGAACCATCAGCGTGATTATAATCACTCCCAATTGCTTGTGCATTGTCCTCTATTACAAACAACCCATTGGCATTTGCCACTTTCATAATTTCACCCATATTGGCCGCTTGACCATAAAGATGAACTGGAACTATTACTTTCGTTTTTGGAGTTATTGCTTTTTCTATTTCTGATGGATTGATACAAAACGTGTCTTTATCCACATCGACAAAAATCGGTTTCAGACCTAATAGTGCGATGACCTCAATTGTCGCGATAAACGTAAACGAGGTAGTAATAACCTCATCTCCTGGCTTCAATTCAAGTGCCATTAACGCAATTTGTAAAGCGTCGGTTCCATTTGCACAAGGAATTACATGTTTCACTCCGAGGTAATCTTCCATTTCAGATTGAAACGTTTTTACCGCCGGCCCGTTAATGAATTGTGCACTTTCTAAAATAGATGTTATTGCCGAATCTACAGCAGGCTTAATACCCTGATACTGTGATGTTAAATCGACCATTTGTATTTTTTTCATCAATTGATGTTTTATGTCGTTACAAAGAGGCGCTAAAGATAATTAATTGCAGGGAAATAATGCTTATCAGATCGATTAATTGCCGTAAAAATCAAAGCATTTTCAAAAGTTTTTAGGCAGGCATAATTTTACCAAACATATCCCGTTGTTATCCGAGTGAATAAGAAGAGAAATTAACTAACTTTACAACCCTCAAAGATTACACATGAAAGGAATCATTTTAGCTGGCGGATCAGGAACACGATTATATCCGATTACCAAGGGAGTATCGAAACAACTGCTTCCTATTTATGATAAACCGATGATTTATTATCCCTTATCGGTATTGATGCTTGCTAGCATTAAAGACATCCTAGTTATCTCAACTCCTGAAGATTTACCCAATTTTGAAAAACTGCTCGGAGACGGAACTAATCTGGGAATCAAATTGACTTATAAAGCTCAACCTAGTCCTGATGGATTAGCGCAGGCATTTATTATTGGAGAAGAATTTATTGGAGATGAGGATGTTTGTTTGGTTTTGGGAGACAACATTTTCCATGGGCAAGGATTATCTCAAATGCTTCGAGACGCCAGAAAAAATACTGAAGCGGACAGGAAATCTACGGTCTTTGGGTATTACGTAAATGACCCTGAACGATATGGCGTAGCAGAGTTTGATGAGAACGGAACAGTGGTTTCCATTGAAGAAAAACCGACAAACCCTAAATCTAATTTTGCCGTAGTTGGATTGTATTTTTACACAAACGATGTGGTTGAAATTGCGAAGAGTATTAAGCCATCGAAAAGAGGTGAATTGGAAATTACGGCTGTTAATGAAATTTACCTCAAGAAAGGCGAATTGAAAGTTGAATTAATGGGACGCGGATATGCATGGCTAGACACTGGTACACATGAGTCGTTATTGGAAGCAAGTAGTTTCATTCAAACAATAGAAAAACGTCAGGGATTAAAAGTGGCTTGCCTTGAAGAAATTGCTTTCGAAGAAGGGTTTATAACGGCAGAACGCGTATTAGAATTAGCAAAGCCTCTTGCTAAATCTGGATACGGTCAATATTTAATAAAACGGATTAAAGAATCTTGAAATTAATCGACACACATATTAAAGGATTAGTTGTTTTGGAACCGAATATTCATGGTGATGATCGCGGCTATTTTTTCGAACCGTTTAACCAAAAGTGGTTCAATGAAAACATAGGAGTTATAGATTTTGTTCAGGACAACGAATCGCAATCAAACAGAGGTGTTTTAAGAGGTTTACATTTCCAAAAACCACCAATGGCGCAGGCTAAATTGGTTCGCGTAATAAAAGGAGAAGTACTTGACGTTGTCATTGACCTCAGAAAAGACTCACCGACATATGGAGAACAGTTTTCGATCATTCTAAATGAATCAAATAAGAAACAACTATTCGTTCCGAGAGGTTTCGCACACGGATTTTCAGTATTGAGTGACACAGCCATTTTCGCTTATAAAGTGGACAATGATTACTCCCCTGACAATGAAGACGGAATCCAATGGAATGATTCTACCCTAAACATTGATTGGAAACTGACGGAAGACGAAGTTCAACTTTCGGAAAATGATAAAGACCAAGGTAGTTTTGAAGATTTTGTAAGCCCATTCATCAATGAACATATTAGTAACAGGTAAAAATGGCCAACTGGGATCTGAATTTCAAGATCTAAGTGCTTCGTCTCAGCATAATTTTGTTTTTGCAGATTCGAATGAGTGTGACATTCACGACATTAAATCCATCGAATCAATAGTCATTTCGAACAACATAAACGCAATTATAAACTGCGCTGCATATACAGCTGTAGATAATGCAGAAGACAATGAAATGGATGCGCTTCAAACGAACTTGTTCGGAGTTAACAATATAAACCAAGTAGCGGAGAGTCATGATCTTTCGTATATCCACATTTCTACGGATTACGTTTTTGATGGAACAAAGAAGAGTCCGTATGAGCCAACTGACCCGACTTCTCCGATTGGAATCTATGGGACAAGCAAATATTTAGGAGAACAAGTTATTGTAAACTCAAAAGCGCAAGCAATAATCATAAGAACATCTTGGCTTTACTCCTCTTATGGGAACAACTTCGTAAAAACAATGCTTCGACTTGGAAACGAAAATAAGTCCCTAAATGTGGTAAGTGATCAGATTGGAAGCCCTACTTATGCAAGAGATTTAGCCGAGGCTTGCATAAAAATAATAGATACTGGTGAATTCGGAGCTACGCAACGTGTTTATCATTACGCGAATTCTGGATCAATATCATGGTTTGACTTCGCCTTAAAAATAATGACTGAAGGGGATTTGGATTGTAAAGTTGAATCAATATCAACATCGGAATACCCAACAAAAGCAAAGCGCCCAGCTTATTCAGTTTTAAGTACGGTCGATATCGAACGGGATTTTGAAGTTACCGTTCCAACATGGGAACAATCATT
>JABSPC010000318.1 GCA_013215515.1 Crocinitomicaceae bacterium | reverse complement strand
CCATCGCTTTAATGTAATTCAATTCACGATTAAATACGGAACCAATATAGCGAAGTAACCATGCGAGGCTTTTGTCTCGAATCTTTAATTCTTCATACTTGGACAGGTTTTTCATATATGTTTCCATGGCCATTGGGTAGTCGCCTAAGGCATAGTATGAGCGCCCCAAATTAGACTTGATTGGGAGGCAAGTGGCAATGGAATCAAGTTTGGTGAAATTCTGAATCGCGCTTATATAATGCGGAATCGCATCAGCACTCATCGAAAGATCTTTATAAAGGAGTGCAAGGTTGTATTCTGATTGCGCTATTTCCAATGTGGCTTTCTTTTCTTTAGCTAAACGAACGGCTCTTTTCGCAATATCAAAGGCTTTGGATTCGTCGCTTACAATCAATTCTTTGGATTGTGAAATCCAAGATTCAATTGAATTTTTATCCTTTTGTGAAATAGAATTTGTTTGAGAAAAAAGAGAGAAACAAGCAATGAGAAACACGAAAATAAGCGTCGGCTTCTGGCAAAAGGTTCCATTGAGAGATTTTAGTTTCATTAGTTTCAAAACCAAATTAGCAAAATTTCAGTTAAGTGGGCAGTTGTACACCGTTTAAGATGAAAACCTATTCGAAGAACTTTTTAATTCCTACGGCAAGCTGAATGGTGTTTACCTTCTCAATTGGGTGTTGAAACTCTGGGAAAATGACCAATTTGGCATTTGACAATTGCTTTAAAACGAATTCAGTTTCCTCACGCGTTACCATCTGGTCCTTGTCACCGAGGGTTAATAAAACCTCCGAATTTATTTGGCGGTAAAGATTCTCATTAAGAGGTGGTTTTTCTTCCATTGCCGACATCATATCAGCTGTTTTAAGCATATTCACTTTCCAATCGTTCGGGGCTTGCATCTGGGATAAATGTTCAGCAAAACGTGGAACCTTTTCTTCAATTATATTTGGATTTAACATTCGAACTTCTTTCGCTGCTCCTTCTGGATTCCAATTGAATTTTGTTCCTAAAGTCATTATTTTCCCTACTGAATTGGGATGGCTGGCCTCCAAGAAAAGTGCGACATATCCTCCCATGCTGTAACCAAAAATATCTGGTTGGTCCAACTTCTTTTGAGTTATGAATTCTTTGAGGTTTTTTGCAAATCGAAGAATACTGAGCTCATTATTCGAAGATCGATCGCCATGCCCTTCGAAATTAAAAGAGTGAACATTGAAATCGTTTTCTAATTCAGATTTTAGAGGATCAAGTTGAAGTTTTGAACCCAATGCTCCATGGAGCAAAATCAAATCTTGTTTCATTCGGTAATTTCTTTTAGGAGTAAACGCATTTCTACAAAGTTCCCGATTTATATGGTAATATCAATTCACGATAATTCTTGAAGTTGATTTGTAACCGTTATGTCCAGTAGCTGATATGAAATACATTCCAGATGGAGCATTTTCTAAACTTAACTGAGTTGTTCCGCCATTGTACGTTACTGAGAATTCAACTTTTTCACCTGAAATACTTTGTACCGCATCAATCGTCACATTTCCTTCAATATTGAATGTTCCAGAAGCAGATGGGTTTGGAGAAATACCAATCGAAATTGCATTTTGAAGAAGTCCCAAATTTAGATCTATGGTTCCTCTTCGGTAGTATAAATCACCAGCTCCGTTTTCTTGAAAAAAGAGATGTACTATTCCATTCTTGTAAATGATTTCAGGATTTGTTTGAGTTGCGGCTGTAGTAACATTTCCTTTGTACTTGTAGTTGGTAAGCGCATCTAAAGGATCTGCACCGGGAACTGAAACCGAGTAAAAGATGTCACTATTCAAGTTGTCCATTTCCATCCATGCCATGACAATTGTGTCGTTTTCGCCAGAGAT
>JABSPC010000317.1 GCA_013215515.1 Crocinitomicaceae bacterium | reverse complement strand
CCGCAACAAACGCACATTTCATAGGCGAAAAAATGGCCGAAGATATCGTTGGATCTGGATTGGATCGATTGATAATCTCGATTGATGGCTTGACCCAAGAAACGTATGAGAGCTATCGAATACATGGAAAGCTCGACAAAGTAATTGCTGGAACAAAAGAAATAGTTCAGGCCAAATTGCGCTTGAATTCGAGTACTCCTCATCTCATTTTTCAATTTTTAGCTGTCAAACCAAATGAGCATGAAATTCCACAAGTTTTTGAACTAGGAAAGGAAATGGGGATTGATGAGGTTCGAATTAAATCGGCGCAATTGTATGACTTTGAAAATGGAAATCCATTAATGCCGGAAAACGAAAAGTACTCCCGTTATCGCAAACAAGCGGATGGAACCTATAAAATAAAATACAAACTTGGCAATCATTGCTGGCGAATGTGGTCTTCATCCGTACTTACCTGGGACGGGAAAGTTGTTCCTTGCTGCTTTGACAAAGACGCCAAACATGTTCTGGGAACGATCGCTGACACTGATTTCAAAACGATTTGGGAACATCCACAATACAACGCATTTAGAAATGCCATATTGACTGGTAGAAACGATATCGAAATTTGTAAAAATTGCTCGGAAGGAAGTAAGGTCTGGGTTTAAATTTGAAGTATGAAAACAGCTTTTGCATTAATTCTCCTGATTGGTCTTGCAGCCTGTGCGTCTGACGACAAAAATCCAACGAATAAGAATGAGAAACCCAAATTAGACTTTGTGGTAGAGGATTTAATCTTTGAAGATGTTAAGGTTGATTATTTCGTCCCTTATGAATTGGATTACACTATATTCTTTGCCAGTGGTCGATTCTCAGGAATAAAATCTGAATTTTACCCAATTGGTTCTCGGCAAATTGGTTGAAATACGCATACGTAGGAAGCACTACAGATTCCTCGGAAGAACCCCTCTATACACTTGTGACCTACGATTTATAGGACAGACAGAAGACTGAAGTATTGGTCTTACGCTCAAAAGTACGCTCCATTGAATTTAAGAAAGTGTGGCAGGAATATGAACTAGATATAGTTCGGTTATTGACCAAAAATGAAATCGTTCAAGTAGAAAAGCCACCAATACAAATTGGGTTGAAATGTGAAACAGATTACGGTAATTTGGAATTATCCTCTGTTCATTATCCGGAAGTATTATCTTCTCTCGACCCAAATTATGGCGTGCAAATAACAATGAAACACTCCAAAGCAGAAGAGTCAAAAATTATAGATAGCATAGACTTTTTCATTACTTCTAAAGAAGAGAAAGACTTTGCCCACATTGGAGCCTATAAAGGTAAGAAGTACGTAATGTTGCTATCTGTGTATACGTTTAAAGGATATTCATTGGAGAGGGTTAAATACAAAATACAACCTTGTTCGGTCAATCCAAATGACTATTTATACCCTCCTCCATAAGAATCACTCTTCTAATGACTATTTGTAAACACACGACACAAGTCTTGAACTACTCAACGACATAGTGACCTACAACAATTCGATTAATTCCATTTGGACATGCAATGACTAGTGTAAGGGAGATTGAAGATCCAGAACTTGTTGCTCGAATAATACTTTACATGGCTGGACTGAAAACACCACCGTTCGAAACCGTGGGTGGCCCACCTTGACCAGTAGCCATGGTAACACGGATAATTGAATAGCCGCTAATAAGCTGACCCGTACTATTACTTCGAATACTCAATATTGTATCTGAGTGAGAAATTGTTTCACTACTTGGGGAGTTTCCTACGAAAAGAACGGGATCAGATTGCGCATTCGCTTCGAAAAAAAGAAGATCGATAGAGCAAGTAAAGCTTTCATAATTAGAGCTTTAAGGCTTACTCTTTAGTGAAACTTGCCGACATGATGCGCGTAACTCCATCTTCGCACTCAACAAAACAGTTGAAATTAAAAACAGTCTTACTATCCGCCATTTGAATTCTTCTAAGCATTTCTTCAGATAACTTATCCGAAGTCGATTCAAGTTTTCCTCCGTCAATAAAAAGCATTGTTTTTTTGACTTTGAATTCTCGTTTCAAGTTGATTTCTTCAAGATATTTCGCACTCAGTGATTCTTCGTATCCGACTATTTCCCAGCCACTTTTTACCTTTCCCAAATAAATGAAAGGGTCGGGTACATTTGAAACATCATACATCAATGTCCTAATTAGTTTTTCGCCTTTACTAATTTTTATATACGCCTTAGCAGCTGAATTTGGCTTAACAATAAAATGGTTCTCCAATTCGACAATTTCACAATTTATCCCTACTACTTCCAAATCATCTTTGGAATTGTTAAACGTTATTTTAACCTCATTTTCAAAACCGCGATATAGTATATAGCTATCTGTATTTAAAGACAAATTTTCAACCTCGAGACTTGATTGCGCGTAGGAAATCATTTAAAATCCGATCAATAAAAAAAACAGGATGTCCGTTTTCATAGTTTAGTTTTAATTCATATAGATAATTCACGTTTCTAAAAAAGTAACGGCTTATTCAACAACGAATCGGCTACCAACAGTCACAACAATTCGGCTTTCACCTTTAAATTTAATAGAAAATGAAACTTCGCCAGGCTCCATATTCTTCAATATGCTCCTCATTTCTTTAGTCAGTTTAGGACCCGTTGTCTCCAGTGAATAATACCCTGCCACGGACATTTTGAACGAAACGATCTCAAATTTAAAATTTGGATGACGAATGCTCACCTTTCGGCTGTTCATTGAGCATACCCCAAATATTCTGAACTCTACCGAGATACACCTTTGGTGTCTACAAGATACATTACGTTAAAGTGAAACACCATGGCTTTAGAAGGTTCATAGGCCTTATTCACTTTAATTTTCACCGTTTTTTTGCTATTTACATAGAGCTTAAACCGGTTCTTCACTGGATGACCTGCCTCCCAAACTATTGGGAATACCAAATTGCCCTTAGACCATATAGTATATGTAGACGTGTCTCCGTCAGTTGGAACAATTATAATTCCATTTCTCAGAGAATAATACACCGTTTTATCACCTTCTCCATTTCCGTTTAAATGAATCTTCACATCGTCCAACTGCGCTTGCGTCACAAACGTGGTGAGCATTAAAATTATTATGAAATTGAGTTTCGAGATCATTCTGGAATTGAAGTTACTAGTACCGACTCGCATCTTCTTTTCTCGTCGAGAGCACTTTTCATTAGGTAGTGCTTTTCCCAAACGTATCGTTGGTCCTTCAACGCTGACAACTTCATAATAAAATTCCTTTCTCTTAGAGGGATTGCTCTTCGCGTATAATTCAACTTTTACGGTTTTACTTTTATAAACGTAAATTTGGAATACATCGTGATCAAAATGATCAGTCTCCCAAGTTTGTCTCGTAACACGATTCCCTTTTGATTCAATTATATATTCAGATGTATCACAGCTAAGACGAACCGTGCGAAAAAGATTCCCATAGTTTAAATAAACAAATTGCTTTGTGGTGGTATTGTCGTTGACTACAACTTTAACACTGTCGAGCTGTGCATTCAATCCAAAGGACAAAAACACCATAAAACCGCTGAATATGATTCTTGAAAGCACAGTTCAAGTTAGCCTTTAATGTACAAGTACCAATCTTCATTGCGCCTCTGCGGTTAAAATTCACAAATGTTTTTTCATGTCAACGTTTCACAAGCTCGTGACAAGAAAAACCGCTCTCGTGTCATCTCTTTCTAAACGTGGACATTAATTATTCAAATTTGAGAAGAGACCAATTTTTAATCAAATGAAAACTCAAGAAAAACCTAGTATCCCAACAAGTCCAGCATATGCGGCAATAACAGAAGACCATAAGCAACTAGAGCTAAAGTATAAAGACCTGGATCCAAAACTTTGCATTCCTGAAACCCCTACTATGGCATTATTACCATTTACTGGGTATTACGGATTGACGATAGACGGAGTGAAAGGTGCATTTTTTACTGTGGACACAAATATGCATATGGCAGAAGGAGCTACTACTCCTGTTTATCACATTAAGCTTATCGTTTCTCTGGACGGTGGAAATTCACAATCATTTGCATTTACGGGTACTACAGGAACCTTTAACGAAAATAAATTATCATTAGTTACT
>JABSPC010000316.1 GCA_013215515.1 Crocinitomicaceae bacterium | reverse complement strand
TACAAGTTCATCACTTGTCAAATTCTTTTCTCGAATTAATTCAAGCTCCTTGTATATAAGGTCGACCGCTTTTTTAAGGTACTTTTTATCGGTCCCCATATAGATACTCCAAAAGCCAACATCGGCGTAGGAAGTATAATTCGCCTCAATATTATAGGCATATCCATACTTTTCGCGAATTGAAAGAATTAGCCTTGAGTTTAAAGCTGGCCCGCCTAAAACGTTGGTCAATAAAGTCATTGATTTTCGCTTTGGATCATGATATGAAGGTGCTCTTCCACCGATTACGGTATGGGTCTGAAAATTAGATTTCTTCTCAAGAAGCTTGAACGGTTTGAAATCTGGCAATGCCTCATTGATCAATTCAACAACCCCAGGCTTCATACTTCCAAAATCCGTTTCTAAAACCGATTTAAGTTCATCGATTGGAACATCTCCCACGAACGAAATCACAATATTTCCAGACTTGAAATAGCGGTCAACGTAATTCAATATATCATTTCGAGTAAAACCGCTAACGGACTCCTTTGTACCCAAAGTATTGTAGCCAAGTGAATTACCTTTGAAAATATGCGCTTCGAAATCATCATAAATGCGTTCGGCAGGGCTATCCTTGTACGATATTATTTCATCCAGAACAACTTCCTTTTCCTTTTCAAGTTCGTCTTCTGGGAATGTTGCGTTTTGGACAATGTCACCCAATAATTCTGAAGCTATGCTAAAGTGTAGTTTTCTAAAAGAAGCGTGAACACAAATCTCTTCCTTATTGGTGTATGCATTGAGCTCTCCGCCAACAGAATCTAAATCCGAAAAAATATCAAGAGCTTTACGTTTCGTCGTCCCTTTGAAAATACAATGCTCTATAAAATGAGCCAAGCCTTGTTCGTTTGGTTTTTCGAATCGAGAACCGCCATGAATCATTACCCCCATATGGGCAACAAAAGCTTCGCGGCGCTGGTAAACTACCTTAACCCCATTGGTCAGGCTGAAAATTATTGGATCTAATTCAAACATATTTATGGGTTCAAACGACGAATTGACCAAGCATCGTTCTTTTTCTCAAATTCTATTCTATCGTGTAATCTGGACGGTCGACCTTGCCAAAACTCAAAGCGAATTGGCTCAATCCCATATCCTCCCCAATGCTCCGGTCGAGGGACTTCATTTGGAAATTTACTTTCGTAATTCTTAACTTTATTTTCTAATTCAGATCGATCTAAAAGTTCATCACTTTGATTTGAAGCCCAAGCTCCAATTTGGCTACCTCTTGGTCGATAAGCAAAATAAGCATCACTAACACTTGGCGCTACTTTTGAACATACTCCTTCCATTCGAATCTGGCGTGAACTATTGGCCCAGAAAAACAGCATTGAAACTTTTGAATTCGTTGCAATATTAGCCCCCTTCTTACTTGCGTAATTCGTGTAAAAAATGAACTGACCTTCTAAGATATCCTTCAAGTAAACAATTCTAGAACTCGCCTGTCCTTCACTATTTACAGTAGATAGAACAAATGCATTCGGTTCAACTTCTTTAGTATCAACAGCTTCACTTGTCCACAATTCGAACAATTGATATGGGTCAAGTCCATTCAATTCAAACCCGTCTTTACCTCCATTAAATTCATGGTGTCCCAATCTAAAAGAATCAAGTATGTCTTTCATGATTAAAGCTAATTAAGGTTGAGTTGGAATCCATTTTTGAATTCCAAAAAAGCTGCGATTAATCTTTATCCGTTGAGTCTTCGATCTCACTTTCCCCTCCGTCATTATCATCGGCTTGGTCATCTTCCGATTCCCCATCAAATTCTTCCGAATCTTCTTTCTCATCCTTGTCGTCAACATCAGAACCAGCAGCAGAGAACACACCTCCACCATTTGGAGCGTCATCATCTTCATCAGAATCTTCCAATTCTATTTCTGCCATTGGAGTTCTACTAATTTCCTTATCTAAGTTTTCAGCGTAAGGAAAAATTTCAACAATTGGAGAAACAATAATCGATGGAATCTCGAAATCAACCAAAAGGGTTGACAAACTTTCTTTTATTCTTTCGTATGCTTCTTTTACTGAATTTGCCGATACTAGGAAGTTTTGAGTAACTTTTTTAGGCTTTTCAGAATCTCCATCAACGCCTTCATACTTGATCTTTACCTTGTAAAAAACATCTGCATCATCGTAAGCAAAAATATCATGAACTTCAGTTCTAGAAATACCTACAACGTTGAACTCACCTCGGATAATCTGACCTAGTTCTTCATAAATCCGAGCCTCAGCGTCCGTGAACGTCATTGCAGCTAAAAGATAAGGTTCCGAAACCCTTTTCAAAGCACCATTATCAAGTTGTTTTGTGTATTTTACTTTTACAGTGAACCAATTATTCATCGCGTGTATTGTTTAAAATTGAAAACCAAAGATAAGCAGAGATTTTGGTTCAATTAGCGAATGTTAATAAGTTATCTAGAGTGTATATGATTTTCCGTCTTTGAATAAGATATAGGAATTATTGAATAGCTCTACAAGCACCGAATTCCCGTGAATTGTATAGCTTGATTCCATCTGATTGGTGATTTCATGATTTTTCCCATTTACGAAAATATTCACTCCGCCCATAATGTTTCTATAAGCGATAACACCATTCTTAATCTTGTAATCTTCCGGTGTATATCGAGCGACTTCAATCTTTTCTCCGTTGTAATACGTATACATGAATGTATTCTCTTCCCAAAGCACAACATCATCTCTAACATCCCAATAATTGGCCCCGAAATTTGTTAACTCAACCCTTTCGCCATCCTTATAGAGCATCAATTCTCCGTTTAAGTTTTCGTAGGCAACAAATCCTAGTCCAACGCGGTACGTTCCCATATGAAACATTTCGACATCGAGAAATTCGCCATTTTCAAAAATTGTAAAAGTTCCATTAATTGGATCGTTAAAGGCTAGTATATCTGTTCCTCCTGAGAAAGAGTAAGGGTTGTGCCACACATCTAGGTCAAAAATCTCACCGTGCCAGAATACTTTATTGAAGTTACCGTTGTCTCTAAATGCAATAATGTTTTCCCCAACAAAATCAGGAAAAGTTGGATCGCCAAGCCATGAATACAATTCATGAATTTCGCCCTTATAATAAGCGTTAACGGTATTGAATCGCATGTCTTGAAAGACAACTACGCTGTCCATTATTCTGTATTGCCCTACGCGATATGAAAGAGTTTGTTGATTCCCAGCATCCCACAAGTTCAACGTTCCAGCAATTTTCCAGACCATTAAATTGTCTGAAACCGCATATTCCGTTTCGATGTTTGCCACGTCAATTGTTACGTTACCATCAAACACTCTTATATTTCCTTTAAAATCAATGTATGCACAAACGTTATCGCCTGTTTTGAATTCTTTTATTCTCTGAAACTCAACTTGACGAAAGAACCCATCTTTAAAATTTTTGAAATACCCGCTGAAATCAACAAACGGAATCACGTTTTGCGCACTCCCTGTGAACGCGATAAAAAGTAGTAAACCAGTAAGGATTTTCTTCATGCTACAAAGTTAATCAAAATTTAAGCCAGACGTAAAAATGCCAAGCCGTTCGTAATGACTGACGTCCGAACATACAATAAAACGAAGTATATAGAGTTTTCTTACTTTCTTTGTACCCTATCAAAAAATGGAACAACCAAGAATGAAAAACTTAATTATCACTGGACTTCTGGCATCAATTTCTTTTGCTGGACTTTCTCAAAGAGAAATTGAATACGTTGAGTATGATCTCGACAATGGTATTCACGTTATTCTTCATGAAGAGACTTCTACCCCAATCGTTGCGGTATCTGTTTTATACCATGTAGGATCTAAAAATGAAAAAGACGAACGAACTGGATTTGCTCACTTTTTTGAGCACTTGCTTTTTGAAGGATCTGAAAATATCGACAGAGGTGAATACAGCGAACTCGTTGAAAAAAATGGCGGAACATTAAACGCTAACACTTCATGGGACAGGACGTTCTATTATGAAATTTTACCTTCAAATCAATTGGAATTGGGACTTTGGCTGGAAAGTGAAAGATTACTTCATGCAAAAGTGGACAACACTGGAATTGAAACTCAACGAAGTGTTGTGAAGGAGGAAAAGCGTCAACGTGACCAACCTTACTCATCATTCATTGAAGAAATGTTCTCTAGAATGTATCCTGATCATCCATACAGATGGATGCCTATTGGTAGTATGGAACATTTAGATGCGGCTGAAAAAAAGGATTATGTACATTTCTACAGAACATTCTACGTTCCTGCCAACGCAACATTGACGATCGCTGGAGACATTGATATCGACGAAACGAAAAAATGGATCAATAAATACTTCAATTCTGTTCCTAAAGGGCAAGCGTTGAATTTATACCGTGATCTTGAAACTATGGATGAAGACGCTTTCAAAAAGGCTTACTATGTTAGTAAGGACAAATTTAATATTAATGACTTCTTTAATCCAGAAGGAAAAGAGGCAAAGTCTTTATTGACAAAATTGTCAAACACTCCAATCGTTATTCCTAGACCAACAGAACCAAAAGAAAAACTAACTGAGGTTAAAAAGGCTATTGTTCATGACAACATCCAACTTCCCGCTTTATTTATGGGATACCAAATTCCGAATCAAACACATGAAGACATGTATGCACTTCAAATGATGAACGATGTTTTATCTGGAGGTACTTCTTCAAGAATCAATAAATCATTGGTTGAGCAAAAACAGATGGCGGTTCAAGCGTTCTCAGCAGCGTTCGGATTGGAACAAGCAGGAGTAGCTATCTTTGGAGCAATTGGAGCAGCAGGTCAAGAATTGGACGCGATTCAAGCAGAAATTGATGTTCAAATTAAATTGATTCAGGATGAACTAATTTCTCAAGAAGAATTTGAAAAAGTTAAAAATCAATATGAAAACAGGTTTGTTTCTTCTAATTCAACTATTGCAGGAATTGCAGAGAACTTAGCTGACAACCATGTTTACAATGGTGGAGCGGAAAAAATTAATACTGAATTGGCAAATTTTTTAAGTGTTACTAGAGAAGACATTCAAAGAGTAGCTAAAAAATACTTAACGAAAGACGCACGAATTGTACTTCACTACTTACCAATGGAAAAAGGGGCTGAAGAATCTGAAAACGAAGAAAAATAAGAAACGACTATGAAAAATTACATTTTAACACTCGCGTTAATTTTGCCTACTGTACTTTTCGGACAAATAGATCGTTCTATTCGTCCAGAAGCTGCACCAGCACCAACAATTAATATAAATAACTCTGAAGTATTTGTTACTGATAACGGTATAACTGTTATCCTTTCAGAGAATCACAAAATGCCTAAAGTATCTTTCAACCTTGTTATGGGAGCAACTCCTAAAGTTGAAGGTAATAAAGCAGGTTTATCAGAATTAGCTGGATCATTGATCATGTCAGGTACAACGAATCGTTCTAAAGATGAATTGGATAATGCTGTTGATTACATTGGAGCAAGACTAAGAGCAAGTCACAATAATATCTCAATGTCTTCTTTAACTAAGCACATGGAAACAGGACTTGGATTAATGTCTGATGTATTAATGAATGCTAACTTCCCTCAATCAGAAGTTGATCGTATTATTTCGATGAACGAGTCTAACTTATTGGCTACAAAATCTGACGAAGGATCTATGTCTCGAAATGCGAAAGCCGTTGCAAACTTTCCTAGCACTCATCCTTATGGTGAAGTGATGACACAAGCGACGTTAGACAATATCGACCGTGCTTCAATAGTTCAATACTTTACTGAAACATTTACGCCAAGCGGAAGTTATTTAGTAGTTGTTGGAGATATTACCCGAGAACAAACAGAAGCTGCTGTTAAAAAGAACTTTGGTTTTTGGACTGGTGGAGATGTTTACAAAACGGAATTGGTTAGTGCTAACAATGTGAAAGGGAATAGAGTTATTTTCATAAATAAAGCTGGAGCTGATCAATCGGTAATTTCGATTACTTATCCGATCTATATCACTCCAGGACATGAAGATTACTTGAAGCTTAAAGTTCTTGACGGAATTCTTGGTGGTGGAGTGTTTGGAAACCGCTTGATGCAAAATTTAAGAGAGGACAAAGCTTACACATATGGTTGTAGATCGAGAGCTTCGGTTAACAATTACGGAAGTACTTTCTCTGCCGGTGGTAACTTTAAAAATGAAGTAACAGATTCATCAATCGTTGAAATTCTAATGGAATTGGAGCGTATTACTGAAGGATATGTCGAAGATGACGAGTTAAACATGACTAAGTCATCTATGGCTGGAAGCTTCGCACGTTCTCTTGAGCGACCTTCAACGGTTGCACGATTTGCATTGAGCATTATCAGAAATAAATTACCAAAAGACTATTACCAAACGTACTTGAAACAATTGGAGTCTGTTACTAAAGAGGACATCTTAATGGTTGCTCAAAAGTATATTACAGGTAGCAATTGTAATATCGTGGTTGTTGGAAATGAAGAGGTAATTGACAAGATTACAAAATTCGATTCTGATGGTAAAGTTGAAAAACTTGATGCATTCGGAAACGTAGTGTTGGACAGAATGGCTTCAGACATAACAGCTGAAGAGTTATTTAAGAAATATGCTTCGGCAATTGCAATGGGAGCTTCTGGAAAAGAATTGAAGAAGAAAATGAAAGCAATAAAGACATACAAGACAGAAATGTCAATGAATATTT
>JABSPC010000315.1 GCA_013215515.1 Crocinitomicaceae bacterium | reverse complement strand
GAATCCGAACTTCATCCCCACTGGCAAACGCCTTTAAAAAATGAGTCAGCCCTGCCCTCTTTTTGTACTCAGATGTCAATTTAAGAGATCGTTTTTCCAATTGAGGAATAGTATCGCCCTGCATGATTCGAATAGCAGGAATTACATACATATAAAAGCAGGAAAGCACCGCCGCAGGATTCCCTGGTAGCGCGAAAACGGAGGTTTTATCTTTTGTTCCAAAAAACAATGGTTTCCCAGGCTTTTGCTTGAGTTTGTAGAAGACTTCATTTACCTTCAATTCATTCATTGCCTTGCCTACAAAGTCATAATCACCAACTGAAATCCCTCCAGAGGTAATGACCAAATCACATTCCGATAAAGCCATTGAAATCATCGATTTAGTAGACTCGAAATCATCTTTCACAGATTGTATTTCGGCTTCAACGCCAACTGATTTTAATGCCGCTTTGAGTGTATAGGAATTTGATTCGTAGATCTTTCCAGAAGTCAATGGTTCACCAGGAGGAATAAGTTCGTTTCCTGTTACAATGATGATCGCTTTTGGCTTTCGTGAAACTTCAATTTCATGAATTCCGAGCATGTACAAATAACCAATTGCTCCCAGGTTGATTGTTGTGTCTTTCTTTAAAACAACTGATCCAGTTTGAATTTGTTCACCGTCAAATCTAATGTTCATGTTGTCAGCAACTTCTTCTGTCAACTGAATTGTTGATCCATCGCGTTCAACGATTTCTTGTTTCGCTACTGCCGTTGACGATTTTGGAACCAAAGCGCCTGTAAATATTCGAACGGCTTCTCCTTCTTGTAGTTCAATTCCTTCTCCACTGTCGCCAGCTTGTATTTCTCCAACGAGTTTAAATTGGTCCAAATGATTTCCGTTGATCGCATATCCGTCCATTGCAGATTGATTGAACGGAGGCATATTGATCGGAGAAATGATGTCTTTTGTTGAGACACATCCAAGAGCATCTTCAACTTTAATTAGAGTCGAAGGCAGTCGATTGATGTTGGCCTCTATTTTATCAAGTGCATCTTGAACGCTGATCATTGTACTTTGGATTTATCTTCCAAAGATATCAGATTTATTTCTTTGTGAAGTCAATCGTAACACGACGGTTTGCAAGTCGGTCACCTTCTGTTACTTCAGGCGAAAACTTTGGGTCCTTGTTACTATGTCCTTTGTAAGTTATGCGATCTCTTGAAATTCCTCTTGTGATTAGGTAATCAGTAACCATCAAAGCGCGATCGAATGATAATTTGAAATCGTCCGCGCAACAAACGTGACCATGTATAAGTGCATCGACGTTTGGATTGTCTCGCATTAATTCGAATAGTTCTACAATTTCGGGTTCACAGATCTTAATCAAAACGGGATAGCCCGGAATGAAAAGCAAGGTTAAATCAACTGATTTTGTTGAATCCTCGCCTGCCATAAAATCTTCAAATTCTTTTTCTAGAACCAAAGCCCCTTTCCATGTTGAGGTCGATTTTTCTTTTTATAAATGATATCTACCCGTCTCGATTGAGCGGCGTTGTAATTGGAAGAGTTCTCCGCTTCCTTTTCACCGTTTAAAGTTGTGTTTTTTGAGCTTGACTCGAGTAAGCTAAGTACCGCTTCCAATCGTTTATTCGCTAAGCTGTTATTGTAAGAACTCGTGCCTACTGTATCGCAAAAAGCAGACATTCCCTCGATACTTGTGTAATCAGACTTTTTAAAATCAGTGATTTTTTTAACTTCCGTTGAAGTTAGAGATGAACTATTAAAATCGAAATAAACTGATAGGGTGTCTTGG
>JABSPC010000314.1 GCA_013215515.1 Crocinitomicaceae bacterium | reverse complement strand
CTATTTCCCCCATAGACTCAAACTTCTTCTTCCAGCCATAAAACGTTGCTGGATAAATACTATGTTTCTCCAATGTGATTGTTACTCCATTGGTGCCATCCTCTTTGAGGATGCTGATTTTTTCTTCTTTGGTGAATTTCTTTCTTTTCATTGTCATAAAAATTACAGTTTTTTAAGTATAATCTTGTCCGACTATTTAGGGGACGGAAACAATTGAGAAACCTGAACACGAGAAGAAAATCAATAAAGAATTAGAAGTAAATAAACAATTATGTGGGAGAAAATCATCCAGATTGTGAATGACAATTTAGATAATATTTCATCCAATCTTATCCGTTTATTTTTCTCAAAACAATTGTAATTTTTTCGTCTTAAAAGTCAAAAATCTTCAGATATAAGCAAAAACCACGTAGAACTACGCGGTAATTCACGTGTATTTGCGTATTTTTTTATTGAGTAGTCTCCCGTAATTTAGTAAGCTGATTAATCCTTAATGGATTCACGGTTAATAAGTTAGTTGAACACCGACTAATTTGAAACAAAATTATGATGAATTATTCGAAGATATACCTATTTCTAATACTCTTTTCTGCAAATAGTTACGGTCAATCAACAGCTATAAGAGATACTTCGTTGACTGCAAATAATGCTATTAATGTCTCATTTACCGTAAATACGGATTTAACTGTACTTGAAGAAATTGAACTTACCCAATACAGTATTATCTCCGGCGATACTCTTTCAGTATTCAATGCTATTTATAATATGGAAGATGATGATCCTTCGGGGTTTGAAGAATTGAATTTGGACGAAATTAAAAACGTCGTTCAATTATCCACTGGCCTATTTGAAGAATCAGAACTCTATACAGTTATTGTTATTTCCAAATCTTCGGGTGCTCCAGAAGAAATCATAATTAATTAAATATTCAATGTCGATGAAATTTATTTTAAGTACGCTGACATTATTGATCCTAAACTTTTCTGTATTCGGAAATACAGAGTATCCTGTTTCTTGGAATGCATTAAGAAACTCTGATGTTTCAGGAAGTACAATAACGAAAAGCGCTAATTCTAATGGTTTTGGTATTGGAGTTACAGATCAAATTCTCTTCACGCGAGGGGAAGCCAGTGTTTCGGACGGTTATTTTAAATATACTCCAACTGGAGTAACTAATAGCCCTTGGAATAATGAAACTAAAGTAATTGGATTTTCACCAATAAACGACCCAGATGTAAGGCCAAATGACATTGTTTACGGATTTTCATTTGGAAGGAATAACAGGTTAAGAGCCTTCTCTCCTGAAGGTCAGGTTACTCAGACGTATTCGTCATTGGGGTTTGTGAAATTGGAGCGTGTTGGAAATACCTTGGAATATTCCGTTGATGGAACTGTTGTTTATTCAGTGATTGTTAGTACCCAAGAAAGTTTGGAGATAAAAGCAAAATTAACTTCTTCATCTTCTTCATTCAGCAATGTTGTGACTAATTATAATACAACTCCATTTCTGGTTGATGCACTCATTGATAATCCAAATAAAATTATCAACCTAAGTGTTACTGGAACTTTCCCTCCATATAGTTTTGTGTGGGACTTAGGAGATCCTAGTGGCAAACTTCGGACTTTTATTGAAGGCCCAAACTGGGTTACCATAACAGATAGTCAAAGAAACAGAGTCCGACGAATGTACTCGATTGGGAGCCTCGCGTCTTGGACTAACTTAAACCAATCCATTGTAAATCAGGAAGCAAATCCCTTTGAACCTGTTCACGATATTTTATCGTCAACAGCCCCAAATAATAAATGGGGAACGGCAACACACAATAGTAGTTTTACAGACAATTCAACTTCATGGGTTGAGTATATTATTGAGAGCGAATCCCGGGCAGCAAAAGCACTTGGCTTTATAGATGAATCTACAAATGTTACCAGAACAAGAAATTTAAAAGCAGGATTTATAATTTCCAGAAGGAATTTGCAGGTTATTGAAAATGGTTCAGTAGTTCTATCTACTGTTTATATGGATAAGGACGTTCTTAACATTAGCTATAGCGATGGAGATGTAAACTGGTCTGTTAATGGAGATGTTATCTATTCTTCTAGTTATGCTAAAAATGGACCCATAACAATTGCTGGTTTGGTTAAAAATAATGGTACGCTAAGAGATGTAAATTATTCTAGCGATCAACCATCGCTTATTAATTCAATATGGGATGAATTGACGCAGACAGGTCAAATTGATGTTGATATTAGTTCTATTACTGGAGTAGTTGGGCCCTTTCACTATATGATCTCAAATGAAGCAATACCTCACTTAGATGACACCTACCATTTCTTAAAAGACACGATATTAATAGATGTGGATAGCATTGATTTTTACACTGGAATCAACCCTTTAACAACGCATTCGTTTACAGCTCTTGAAGCAGGAACATACCACATAACTGTTTTCGATTCTCAAGGGAATCGATTATTCGCCAAAGAGATTCATATTCAAGGGATTTTAAGTTTTGACAATCAAACGGATTTAATTTCAATTGAATCACCCAATGAAGCAGAAGTTAAATCAAATGCTGATGGAGCCTTTGGTTCTCTTGAATTGTATTCGTATGAAGGTTTGAATAGTCAGTTCAGATTTGAGCCTAAAAGAAGAAACAAAGATCAATTTATTGGATATGCGGATGAGTCAATAGTTGTTAATTCTTATGCTGATCTGGTGTACGGTTTTTATTTGAGTAAAAGAAGGTTATACACTGTTGAAAATGGAGTTCTCAGTAGTGAGTTCACAATCCTACGTAGAAATGAGGACCTATTAATGAGTACTGATAATGGGACTTTAAAATTATCTACCTCAAATGAAGAATTGGCTTCATTTACTTTGCCAGCAGAGTTCACTTACAAAATAGGAGTAGGAGCAGATTCAGGAGTGAAAATTAAAGTCGCTTATGGACCCAAGGTAAAGAAGAGCAAGTACAAGTTTAAGTCTATTATTATTCAAAATTTAGATTGCCAAGGTCAAACGGGTTCGTTTTCCTTTTCAATTAATCCAATTGCAAATTTGAATGGATTAAGTACTGTTTATTCTATCGTTCACTTGGAAACAGGGACTCAAATTGTGACGAATGCAGTAGCATTTGATAATAACACATCTATTCCACCCATTACTACTGACGGCTTGGGAAATCCATTAT
>JABSPC010000313.1 GCA_013215515.1 Crocinitomicaceae bacterium | reverse complement strand
TAGCGAATCAGGAATTGCTTTAAATTGATCCAACAATTCATTTTGATCCTTGGCATGCTGTAAGTCCAATAAAAGGCGGTCTGTTCTCCAATAGAAATTGGCCACACAAAGCTGAATCTGCTCCCCTTTATAATTTGGAATCATATCCATTTTGATCTTAGGAAATTGAATTCTACTCTGACCGTTTAACAGTACTACGCTTGTATCGGCTTCCGATAAATCAAAGTAAACTAATTTCCGAACAGAATATGGATTGGTAAAATGAATGTAGAATGGTTCCTCAAAACTAAATTTAAAATCCAAATAAAACTTGCCGAATACAGGCGTTGAATGGTAGACATTACTCCCCTGAATAAAAAAGATGGTGTCTTCAGAGTTCAATCTGTACTTTCCGTCGTTGAACAATGAACCTTCAATTGTACTTGAATATGTCTCGTATTGGGCAAACAGAGCAGAACTAGAAAATAGTAGCGAAGCAATTAATAAAGCTTTCATTTCGCAGATTTAAGTTTTAACGAGCAAACATTTTCTTAAACGTCAGCCACATGATTTGGATATCACGCTTAACGGTTGGATTTGAAATATATTTCTTGTTGAGTTCCAATTTTGCTGGCATCACCTCTTCAATATATGTCTTTTGAGGATCACTTGAATTTCCAAGAATTTCATTTTCATTATAATATTCAATTGATGCATAATCAGTAATCCCAGGATTGACCTTTAATACCTCTCTTTGTTCTGGTGTATATAAATCAACGTACTTCTTCACTTCAGGTCTGGGTCCAACAATGCTCATTTCACCAGATAGCACATTAAGGAACTGTGGAAACTCATCCAACTTGAATTTCCTAAGAAAGCCACCAATAGGAGTGATCCGAGAATCATTTATTCCAACAGTCAATAATCCAGCTTTATCTGAACCCGGTTTCATTGTTCTAAATTTAAATAATCGGAAAGGAACTCCGTCTTTTCCTATTCTCTCTTGGCGGTAAAAGACACCTCCTTTAGACGTAATAGATATAATCAATGCGATGGTTAGACCAAATGGAAAGAAGAATGTTAGAATGATTAAAGAGCTTAATATGTCGAACTGGCGTTTCAATGAAGAATTCTTAGTTATGAATTAGAAATTTGTCGCCCACGATTTTAGCAACTGACATTTTAACCGCATCAATGACCGTTTGAACTTGTTCGTTCGTCAAATCAAAATAAACGGGAAGGCTGATCTCATTTGAATATTTATTGTATGCCTCCGGATAATCATCCATGTTGAATCCACGTTTTTTATAAGCCGTTAAAAGTGGCAAAGGCTGAAAGTGAACGTTTACTGAAACATCACAATCAAAAATTTCTTGAATAATCGCATCTCTTTGACCTTCTGTTATACCGCCAATTCTAAGAAGGTAAAGGTGGTAACTGGTCGTTTTATTCTCTGTTTTGATTGGTGGAGACAAAGCCCAATCAGCATTGGAAAACCCTTCTTCGTATAATCTAAAAATTTCTTGTCTTCGATCTAAACTTTCTTGATATCGATTCAACTCTACCAATCCTATAGCAGCCTGAAGGTCCGTCATATTACATTTGAATCCAGGTTCTTCAACATCGTATTTCCAGTTGCCCTTCTTCGTTTTTGCCAAAGCGTCTTTGCTTTGACCATGCAAGATCATCGTACACATTTGCTTGTAAATCACATCATGATCAAATTCATCCGGCAAGTTGAAACATAGTGCTCCGCCTTCAGCCGTTGTAAGATTCTTTACAGCATGAAACGAATACGTAGCGATATCAGACTGAACAGTCGCTTGTTTTCCGTCCATCAATGCACCGAAACTGTGCGCCGCGTCTGCCAGAAGTAAAATTCGTCCTAATTTTTCTTGAAGTTCATTCGAATGACTAAATTGACTTTTGATTCCTGGCTCGTTAATCAAAGCTCTTAGCAAATCGTAATCCGCAGGAAATCCTGAAAT
>JABSPC010000312.1 GCA_013215515.1 Crocinitomicaceae bacterium | reverse complement strand
CCAGGGTACATTACCATGAATTAGGCCATAAGGTTGCTATCTCAAAATTCCAGTGGGAACGGGAAGCTATGGTCAACTTTTTGCATGTTGCCGCTCGGAATAAAGGCTTAGGAATGGACCTGGATACTTCTTTTCAAACTTCGGGGCATCCTTACCTTAGCATGTTTATGGATGATGCGGCTGAGCACAGGGCAATAACAAAATCGTTTAGAATGGGACAGCCCAGAAACCCTTATGAAGTAAGTTATCAGCACAGGGGATATGCTCATTACGCAGAAATCGTCAACTTATTTGGTTGGTGTGCGTTAGAGAATTTCTGGTATTCAGAAAGCCTAGATTTTGAAAATGGAACACCGCAGCTAGTGAATAATCAAGATCAGGATGATCGAATTCTTCGCATGTCGATTGCCGCAGGAACAGATCTTAGGCCATTGTTTCATTATTATGGAATTCATCCAGAAAACCCAGCCGCTCTTGAATCTGACATTTCAAATGCTGGTCTTACCATTTCATCGAAATTATATGATAGGCTGTTAGAATACGAAGCGCTTATTCCAATGGATAGTGCTGAATTTATGGCACATGCCTTAGAGCGTCATCCTAATGGGCTAGGTAACGGAAATGCTCCAATTCACTATGGTATCGGGTTTTATTATCATTGGTCATCTATTTACAACGCTACTCATGGACAGGCGACAGTTCAGGCACTTAATGATATCCTGAACCTGTATTTCCCAAATGGAGCTCCTTCACCAGCGGATAATTATCAAACGGTTTGTGACTTCTTTGAAACGGAAGGTAAAGTGACTGGTTTAGTTTTGGAAGATAATGGTTTACCTATCCAGAATGTTGAAATTATACTAGAAGATGCTGATCCTGTTACTCCCAACCTCGTTGCATACACCGACCAGAACGGATATTACGAGTTTAATGAGCTTTTGCAGGGAGAATATACGTTAACACAAACTCAACCAGCAGGCTTTGTTAGTTTAAGCGATTATGATAACGAGCTTGATGGTGATGTTCATGACACTATTTCACCAGTAGACAATCAAATTGGCGTAACACTTGAGCCAGGTGAAGATGATAATCAAAATAATTTTGTCGAGTTGGAATCGGATTTGTCCATTGAGGAATTAAACTCAGACGAGGTTATTCTTTATCCTGTTCCAGCGGGAGAACTATTGAATATCCGTTTAAATGAAGAACTTATGCAGACTGGTGAGCTACGTTTTGAAATATGCACTTTACTTGGGCAAGTGATCCAGGAGGCCACCGAAGAACCGCAACCAATCATTACACTTGACACCTCAAAATTGAGCTCAAACCAAATGTATCTGCTTCTCATTAAGGATGGGCAGCGAACTTTAGTGCGAAAGTTATTCCTGAAATGAAGGTAAGTCTTAAACGATTAGAGTCTGATTGTTACCGATAAACTAGTATCTTATTTATTGGCTCTGTGCTCCACATTTCGAGTTATAGAACTGAACAACCTCATTTTCTGAAGTTATTTAATAATTCTCGACACAAGCTCTGGACATTCGCTAAGGTAGCTGGACAGTTCATTTTTATTTGATTTAAAGTTACCTGCTGGAAAGAAGAAGTCCTGACTCTCTTTCTTGAATAAATCGTAGGTGCCCATGAGTTGATCTTCATCCCACCAAATCTTTTGATAGTAGCTTAAATTTCCATCTGTGATTCTTTTCAGGAAACAGATCTCTCCATTGTCCTTATCAATGTCCAATTTTTCCAGTTTCAAGTTAAAAAGGCCCTCTCCTTGTGACTTTAATCGAAATCGCTCATATACGATGCTGTTCGACGAATATTCTTTGAGCTTATTTCGAGTGATTTTTTTGGATTAATTACTTAAATCGTCTGTTACCATCTTATAGCTAAGCCATTGGTTTTTACCCATTCTGAAAAGAAGCTTATTGAAGCAGTCTTCCAAGTTCAACCTCCTGTTGAACTTAAAATGAAATTCGTCCATGTAACATTGAGCATGTGTGTTTGATATATGAT
>JABSPC010000311.1 GCA_013215515.1 Crocinitomicaceae bacterium | reverse complement strand
CGGATTAAATTCTTGAATAATTGATGCTATTACGGATGTGTTGGCTGTTCCGAACGTTCCATTGATGAGTACAGCGGAAAGGTCCATTATAGAATCTTTGGAAGTTAAAATACAACGATTTCCATTTGGGAAAATTTGAAATTCATGAATATCTCCATCTGCGCCATTCACTGATTTTATAGAATCGATAATATTGAAAGAGTTGTCCATTTCAAAATGATAGGTCGATGGTCCGTTTGTTTCTTTCCGTGTAAATAAATACTCATTTTGCTCTGGATGGTATTTGAAATCGAAGAATTTTTTTAAGTGTTCTGACCACCAAGCGATATATCCGTCTTCATCAATTAAATATAGAAAGTTACTTCCTGTGCTTAAAATTGGAAATGGTGTGTGTAGGTAATATTTATTTTGTACGCTGGTATCAATTTTCACGAACTCGTATTGACCAGAACTGTTCGGTGCAGGGCGGTTAAAGTTTTGACTTAATCCGGCGAAATGAAGTTCAACAAATAATAGGAGTAGAATTAATCGAGTCATCCGTTCTTTATTAAATACATAAGAAATTCGCGATTTCCATCTTCACCCAATATTGGTGAGGAAATATGCTCTTGATACAGTAGAGTGTTCATTTCAGCCCATTTCTTAACGTTCTCAATGACGTCTTTGAATAGTTTGGTGTCTTTTACGACTCCACCTTTACCCACGTTGTTTTTATCAACTTCAAATTGTGGTTTTACCAAAGCCACAACCCAGCCGCCGTCTTTTATAAAAGAATGTATGAAAGGTAGAATCTTTTCCAGCGAAATAAAGGAAACATCAATAACACATCCGTCAATTTTATCTGTAATCAACTTTGGACTTAATTCCCGAACATGTGTTTTTTCTAGATCAACCGTTTTTGGATCATTTTTCACCTTCTCGTGCAATTGATCTTTATCAGCATCAACACAAAACACCTTTTCAGCGCCTTTGTCAAGTAGCACTTGTGTGAATCCACCTGTTGAAGCACCAACATCCATAAGTGTTTTTCCTTTGATTGAGGGGGTCCATTTTTCCAGCGCTTCGATCAATTTCAATGCGCCTCTTGAAACCCACGGGATTTCTTCTTCGACCATTTGAATCGTGCAATCAACAGAGAATCTCTTACCCGCTTTTGTGATCAATTTACCATCTACTTTAACCCCAACTTCTTTGATTATTTTTTCCGCTCGCGTTCGCGTAGTCACCAATTTTCGTTGAATTAAAAGTTTATCAAGACGTTCTTCCATAATACAAAGATCGTAAAATCGAATTATCTGACAATCGAATTATCGGTAATTCGAATACACGTAGTATATTTGCACAAAACATTGAAGTTGAAAACAATTTACATCACACGTAGGGAAACCTTCAATGCCGCGCATAAGTTACACAGAGAAGATTGGTCCGAAGAGAAGAATTGGGACGTTTTTGGAAAGTGCAGCAACGCGAATTGGCATGGACATAATTTTTCCATTTGGGTTACTGTAAAGGGAGAACCAAATAAAGACACTGGATTTGTAATGAATCTGAAAGATCTTAGTCAAATCATCAAAGATTTAGTTATTGAGCCTTTGGATCATAAGAATTTGAATCTAGATGTTCCTTTTTTACAAGGAGTTTTGCCTTCTACAGAAAATTTGGCAATAGAAATCTGGAAACTTATCGAAGAACCGATCAAGAAAAAAGGAGGTGATTTAGCGAAAATAAAGTTGGTTGAAACGGAGAACAATTTCGTAGAGTATTACGGAGGAAATCAGCCGTTTTAATTTAGATTTTTTTAACACGTTCAGTTCAATCGAACTATGTACTTTTAATATCGAATCAGAAGATGGAAGATAAAAAATACGACGATCACAAAACCAAAGTTCTTTCAGAGCATTTTTTGGAAGTGATTAAAACATTGGGAGAAGACGAAAACCGCGAAGGTTTGGTGAAAACGCCAGAACGTATGGCAAAAGCAATGCAGTTTTTAACAAGCGGAAATGCTTTGAATCCGGACGATATTATGGTTCAAGCTATTTTTCATGAGGAATACTCAGAAATGGTTATCGTTAAAGATATTGAGGTGTATTCGCTTTGTGAGCACCACATGCTTCCGTTCTTTGGAAAAGCACACGTTGCTTACATTCCAAATGGAAAAATTGTTGGTTTGAGCAAAATACCCAGAGTTGTTGATGCTTATTCAAGAAGACTTCAAGTTCAAGAACGATTGACTTTAGAAATACGCGATTGTATCGAACGAACATTAGCGCCTCATGGAGTTGCCGTTGTTCTCGAAGCGTCACACATGTGTATGCAAATGAGAGGAGTACAAAAACAAAACTCTGTGACAACAACAAGCGCATTTACTGGGATCTTCTTGACAAATGATTCAACGAGAAAAGAGTTTATTAATTTAGTACAAGCAAAATTACATTAGGATGAATTCAATATTAGATTCAAATCAAGAATACACAAGAGAAGTCACTAGAGACTTTTTTAAGAGTGTTTATATGTACATGTTCATGGCTTTGGCTGTATCAGGTATAGTTGCTTACATGACAGGAACAGAAGAGTTTTTCGCGAAATACTTTGTTCAAGTATCAGCGACAGGAGCAGCTTCTGTTTCACCTTTATTTTGGGTAGTGGTTATTGCACCATTGGGATTGGGGATCTTAATGCAATTCATGTATAGAAAACTTTCTTATGGCGTCTTATTGGCCTTATATATTGCGTATTCGGTTCTTATGGGCTTGAGTTTGAGTTCGCTTTTATTGATGTATTCTGGTCAGTCAATCGCTCTAACGTTCTTCGTTGCAGCAGGTGCATTTGCTGGAATGGCCGTTTTAGGGTTTACGACTAAAACTGATTTAACTAAATTCGGAAGTCTACTTTACATGGCATTCATCGGAATATTCATTGCAGGTATTGCTAATATTTGGATTGGAAGTGGTGCTTTGGATTTTGGAATATCAGTTATCGGAGTCTTCGTGTTTACTGGATTGACAGCGTATTATATGCAAACCTTGAAAAGAGCATCTCAGGACAATGCCATCACTGGTGTTGAAAGAGATAAACTAGCCCTAGTTGGTGGCTTGATATTATATATATTATTCATCAACTTATTTATGTCCTTGCTTCGTTTAATGGGAGACTAAAAAACGGATAAAATAATTTTTGTTAAAGCGCCAATGCATTTCTGTATTGGCGTTTTTGTTTTATGGGAAGAATTCCTTAAAACATGGAAAGGAAATCAAATGCCACTTCCGTTTGGTTCGTTTGAAGATCAAAATGCTCGATATGATGACTATATCGTTAATATTCCAAATGAAGTTCTCAATATTGGCTTGGAAAAAAGTAAGCTCTAATAAACACTTCAAATTATAATTGAATTCGAATTTTTTTCTAACTTTGAAATAGAAATTAAAACAAACATTATGTCGGATAATTTTTTTGAAGAATCAACAGCTGCGATAGCTACAGTCGTTACGATTATTCTATTGGCTATTCTTACTTCAGTCATGATCTGGGGTTAACTCAGTATAGACATTTAAAAGATTGTCCTGTCTGGGTTTTTCCTCGACAGGATTTTTTTTGCCAAAAAAGATCATTTATGCCATTTAATTCCCTTTTCGCCTGGATCATAAAAAAACGAATGCATCAGATTGATTTGTTTCGTAAGTATCCAGCAGAAGTGCAAAATGATGTTTTTGAGAAGTTAGTCACACAAGGAGCTCAGACAGAATACGGACGTAAGTACAATTTCAATAAGGTCTCCTCTTATGAAGCTTTTAAGAAATCCGCACCATTAACCGATTATGAAGAATTAAAACCTTGGATTGACCGCGTTATGGCAGGCGAACAGGGATTGCTTTGGCCATCAGAGACGAAGTGGTTTGCCAAATCATCGGGAACAACTTCTTCTAAAAGTAAATTGATCCCAGTTACCAAAGAATCGCTCGAAGGGTGTCATTATAAAGGTGGAAAGGATCTTTTGGCCTTGTATCACAACAATCATGAGAAACGTAAATTATTTACTGGAAAACACTTGATTATTGGTGGAAGTGCAAAAATAAATGTAAATCCACTTTCTGCTGATTCTTATTCAGGTGATTTGTCTGCTATAATAGTGAAAAACCTTCCTTGGTGGGCTGAAATTCGTCGG
>JABSPC010000310.1 GCA_013215515.1 Crocinitomicaceae bacterium | reverse complement strand
GGAGGTCAAATAGGAATTGAATACGATTTTAACTCTTTAGGTGCTCCAATATTGATTGGATTTGATACAAGACCAATGTGGGGATTTTTAAATGGCGGAGGAGTTGGTTATGGTGCTGCTTTTTCAATTAGATATACTTTCTAAATAAGAAGAGATCTTTTCAAAAGCGTCTTTGTCTGGTTGAACCGAGACAAAGACGCTTTTTTTTGTTTAAAGAATTACATAACACTATTGTCTTTTAAGTACTCAAAACAGAATGGTTTACACTATCTTAGCACTAAAAGTAGCTCAAATTAGATTATGAAAATTACTGCTGTTATACTTCTAACTCTCCTGCTTAACATTTCATTTTCCCAATCCCCTTCGATAGGGTTAATCTACGATAGTGGCCTTGCCGCTGATGGTTATACCCTTTTCGCCCCAGAATCGAATCAAGAGGTTTACCTTATGGATAACTGTGGGGAAATCGTGAACCAATGGACGTGCAATGAAGTTCCTGGAAAAACAAGTTATTTTCTTGAAAATGGAAACTTGCTTCACGCAGGTCAACACAGTCTTGAAATTCGCGATTGGGACGACAATCTTTTGTGGGAATATCAAACAACATCGAATGGAATCAGCCAACATCATGACATTGAACCTTTACCTAATGGAAATATTCTTTTAATTGTGAGCGATTTTAAATCAAGCGCCGAATTAATTGCTGCTGGTCGAGATCCAAATGCGATTGGAAACAATTTCAAAATGGATAAAATTTTAGAACTAGAACCTGTTGGAACGAATGGAGCAAATATCGTTTGGGAATGGTACTTCTGGGACCATCTAATTCAAGAATTAGATAGCACCAAAGCTAATTTCGGGGTAGTTGCAGACCATCCAGAATTATTGGACTTAAATTTTCAAACTTCAAGCAACAGTGATTGGACGCACTTAAATGGAATAGACTATAACACTGATCTTGATCAAATTATAATGTCATCTAGAACAATTTCCGAAATCTACATCATTGATCATAGCACATCGTTGGCTGAATCGTCGACTGACTCTGGAGGGAATGCACAAAAGGGAGGTGATTTTTTATGGAGATGGGGAAATCCAATTGTATACCACCAAGGAACAAGTTTCGATCAACAATTATTCGGTCAGCACGATTCAAAATGGGTGGAAAATGGGTATTTGCACGATGGAAAAATATCTGTGTTTAACAACGCTCTAAATGGATCATCGACAATTAGTGCGGTTCATTTAATTGAACCAATTATGTCTGGAACTTACAATTATCAGATCAATGCGAACTTATTTGAACCCCTTGATTTTTTCTCGACGTGGAGTGGCGATGTATTGGGAATCCCTATGTATACGCCTAAAAAAGGTGGCGCCAACTCACTTCCAAATGGTGGTTTCATGATCTGTGAATCAACGAAAGGACGTTTCATAGAGATTGACGAAGCAGGAAATGTAGTTTGGGTGTATAAGAACCCTTCAGGTCTAATTATCTACAATCAATTTGACATAATTCCTGCGAACACAAACCAAGTTTTTCGAGCAAAAAAAATTCCTCTCAATTATCCTGGAATCTTAGGAAACGATCTAACTTCAACAGGAGTAATAGAAGATGTAAATTCGCTTTCAGAGAATTGCGTTTTAAATGCTGGAATTGAAGAAATAGCGCTGAATAATTTGGTGATAGAAAATCCAATTGTTGGCGGAGAAATCCACTTTATTGATCCCACATTGGACATTAAAAACCTTAAATTATTCGATATGGCGGGGAAATTCATTCAAAGTTGGGTGAAGAATTCTCAAACAATGCTTATCCTTCCAATCATTGATAAAGGCCTGTACATTTTCAGATTTGATTTGAATGGGCAAACTGTTCAACAACGTGTTTTAATTCAGTAATATGGATTCCTTATTTTCGTTAAGAGATGAAACAAACAACTTCGCACATTTTAATGATTGCTCCAACGAATTTCGGATTCAACGAGGAAGCATTTATCACCAATAAATTTCAGCAGCGACCAGACCCTTCTGAGCAATCACATATTCAAGATCTAGTCTTGGAAGAGTTCAACTCATTCGTGAAACTGTTGAGTGAAAAAGGAGTTTTTGTGCATGTGTATTCTGACGTTCAAAATTCTACAACGCCTGACTCTATCTTTCCGAACAACTGGATTTCAACGCATCAAACTGGAGAATTGATCACCTATCCAATGGGAGTTTCAAACAGGAGAGGCGAAAGAAGACAGGATATTATTTCTTCCTTGATTTCTGAATACGGATTCAAACATATTGATTTTTCGGACCGTGAAGAAATGACTCCTCCTCGATATTTGGAAGGAACTGGAAGTCTGATTCTGGACCATAAAAACAAGATCATTTATGGAGCAATTTCGCCGCGAACGGACAAAAAGACGATGGAAGATCTTGCAAAGACAATTGGCTACGAATCCGTTGCATTTAACGCGTACGGAAAAACAGGGGAACTCATCTACCACACGAACGTGATGATGTGTATTGGTGATCGCTATATATTAATTGGAACCGATACGATTGACGAAAAGGACAAAGCCAGAGTAATGGAGTCGATTCAGTCGAGCGGAAAAGAAATCATTAACCTCAGTAATGATCAGACACACAATCACTTTGCTGGGAATATGCTCCAGATTGAAAATGAAAAGGGTCAAACAATTTTAGTAATGTCCAAAACCGCATACGATTCATTAAACGAAGATCAACTGGCACGACTAAATGCATTAAACGATCATATAGTGAGTACTGCAATTCCTACAATTGAACGAATTGGTGGTGGAAGCGCAAGATGTATGCTTGCCGAATTATTCCTCATGACGCGCTAGAATCTGAATTCCAAAAATACAAACATCATCAAGTTGTTCTAAGTTTCCTTTCCAGTCCAGGAATTTATTTTCTAAAGCATTCCCTCTTTCTTCAATACTGATAGATTCCAACTCTAGAAGTGATTCTTTGAAGTTGACCGTTCTAAATTTCTTCCCTCTCTCCCCACCAAATTGATCCGCAAAACCATCCGAAAATAAGTACGCAGAATCGTCTGGATTTAACTTTAAAGTTCGATTCGTAAACGGTTTCATATTCTCCATGATTCCAATCGGAAACTTATCCCCTTTGATTTCATACAAGGCATATCCATTGTTGGTTGTTGTCGAATATTCCGCTGACGTTTCCAAAGCGGGAGCACCTTCTTTTCTAATAACCCAAAGTGGATTGTAGGCCCCAGCCCATTCCGCAGACTTCGTTTTCACATTGAAGCGCAGTAAACTTATATCCATTCCATCTTTCGATTCCGAATCTTCATTCTTTTGGGAAAGTGCTCTGATAATTCTAAATCTCAATCGATCCAAAATAAAGGCAGGGGTCGCGTCTTCATTCAGAGCAATAATCTCATTCAAGAATGTCGTTCCAAGCATGGTTAAAAATGCACCAGGCACACCATGCCCCGTACAATCCGCGACAGCCATATAGAAGTAATCACCCTTCTCATAGTACCAATAAAAATCTCCGCTAACAATGTCTTTCGGTTGAAAGAAAACAAAGTGCTTCGAAAGTAATTGTTGCCCTTGATCTCTCGTTAAGAGTGCTCGTTGAATTCGTTCTGCATATTTAATACTGTCGATCAATTCATTTTTTTGATCTTCAATTTTATCGTAAGCCACTTTCAATTGTGTCGTTTTCAAGCGCTCAATTTCGGTGTCTCGACTTATTTCCAAATCTATTGTGTGGTAATCTTTATGGTAACGAAGAGATTCTTCGAACTGGCCTTTTTTCTCATAAATTTTTGAGAGATAATACAGCGATTTTTTCTCACCTTCCTTCGCCCCTATTTTACGGGAAACCTCCAACGATTCTTCTGCATTTAGAATGGCTTCTTCAAAGTTTTCATCTTCGAGATATACCTCGGTAATGCTCAAATAAGAATCAACGATTAGTACGTTGTACTTGGCAGATTGACTTAACTCCAAGCCCTTCTTAAAGTAGTCGAGAGCAGCTTCTCTATTCTTTTCTAAATTCTCAACATGACCAAGATTGTGGTACGCCCAAGATCGTCCCTGAGGCGATGCATGTTCACTACTCAAGCAAATTTCGAAACACTTTCTAGCATTTACAAAATCGCCCATTTCGAAATACGTTTCGCCTATATTTCCTTCTGAAGATGCAACACCTTCTAGATCTCCCACTTCTTTTCTCAATTCCTGACAACGAAGATTCACCTCTAGTCGCTTCTTGTTATCGTTTTGGAACATGTATACGGCACCAACACTATTCAAGGTATCGGCCTCGCCTTTTTTGTCTCCCAGTTTTTTATAAATATCGAGAGCACGCATTGAATGGCTTAATG
>JABSPC010000031.1 GCA_013215515.1 Crocinitomicaceae bacterium | reverse complement strand
CTTGAACCACAGCCAAAGTTGTTTCCTGCAATGAGCACTGCTGTGTTTTTTGCTGCCGTGTTCAGAACAAATTCTTGGTTCAGTTCACCGTTATCAAGGTAACGCCAATTTGAAAACAAGTGTTCCCCAAAACCATCTCGGCTAGTCGCTTTTAAAAATTTAGCTGGAATTATCTGATCGGTATCAATGTTCTCGACATTTAATACCATGCCTCTTGATTGAATCATTTTCATCTTAGTTTAAATAAATTCGTGGGTCCGTGATTTCTCCTTTAATTGCCGCTGCTGCTGCCGTTATTGGACTTGCTAAGAATGTTCGAGCGCCATCACCTTGGCGTCCTTCAAAGTTTCTATTGGAAGTGGAAACGCACAAGGCGCCACTTGGAATTTTATCATCGTTCATTGCTAAGCAAGCGGAACATCCTGGTTCTCTAAACTCGAATCCAGCAGCTTCAAAAATCACATCCAACCCTTCTTCTTTGGCTTGGTTTCGTACTTCATTTGAGCCCGGAACAACCCAAACAGTGACGTGATCAGCTTTTTGTCTGTCCTTCGCTATTTCGGCTACTTGTCTTAAATCTTCAATTCGGCTGTTCGTACAACTTCCGATGAACACATAGTCAATTTTCTTTCCGAGAAGTGTATCCTCATTCTCCAATTGCATGTACTTCAACCCTTTTTGATTGTTTCGCTTCGAGGAAGCAATTGATTTTGTAAGGTCAATTCCAGTATCAGGAGAAGTTCCCGTTGTTATCATCGGAGCAATAGTCGATCCGTCAAATTCAATCGTGCTGTCAAATTCGGCTTTGCTATCTGAGTTTAAATCGAGCCAAGCATTTTTTCGAGTCTCACTTAATTCTATTCGTGAATCAACATATTCAATGGTCGTAGCATCGATGCCAACCATTCCGCCTCGCGCGCCCATTTCAATACTCATGTTACACACCGTCATTCGTTCCTCCATCGAAAAGCTTTCGAATACCGACCCTGTGAATTCTACAAAATGCCCAGTTGCGCCTTCTGTTCCCAATTGCGCGATTATGTAAAGGACGGCATCTTTAGCGGTTACACCTCTTTGCAAACAACCGTTCACTGTGATTCGCATCGTCTTTGGTCGACTTAAAAGCAAAGCCTGGGTTGTTAAAACATGTTCTACTTGAGATGTTCCAATTCCAAAAGCCAAGGCTCCAAATGCGCCATGTGTAGATGTGTGACTGTCACCACAAACAATGGTCATCCCAGGAAGTGTATATCCGTTTTCTGGGCCGATAACGTGGACAATTCCGTTTTTCTCATGCCCTACACCAAAGAGTTCAATATTGTGATTCGCACAGTTTTGAACGAGGGTAGAAACCTGAATATTCGAGAGCTTATTCTCTATTGGAAGGTGTTGATTCTTCGTTGGGATATTATGATCAGCCGTTGCAATTGTCTGTTTCGGGCGAAGTACTTTTAATCCTCTAGCGTCCAATCCAGAAAAGGCTTGCGGACTCGTAACTTCGTGAATATAATGAGTGTCAATATACAAAACATCAACCTCAGCAGTCACAGACTTAACAATGTGTTGATCCCAGATTTTATCAATTTTCGTACGTGGCATAAAACTTCCTTGTTTAGTAATTCTTTCAATTGGTAATCGTTGATTTGTGTCACCCGATCAGCGAGTTGTAAAAAGTGATCGTAGGCGAGGTTCAATTGATCCGTATTCAAATCAATTTTTAGAAGCTTAGCTCTATATTTCAATGCAGCACGACCACTCCTTGCTGTCAGAATTATTTGTGAATCGCCTGCACCGACATCCTTTGGGTCAATGATTTCATACGTTTCTCTGCTCTTTATCACACCGTCTTGATGAATTCCAGAAGAGTGCGAGAAGGCATTTTCGCCTACGATAGCTTTGTTGCGCTGAACTGGCATATTCATTTCCGACTCTACAATGCGAGAGATATGGGTCAACTGCTCCGTTTGAATATTCGTGTTCAATTGAATGTGGTCATGTTGGCGTAAAATCATAACAACTTCTTCAAGCGAAGTATTTCCTGCACGTTCACCAACACCGTTGATTGTGCATTCAACTTGTCGAGCACCTGCCTGAACTCCAGCAATACTGTTCGCCGTTGCTAAACCAAGATCGTTGTGGCAATGCGTGGATAGAATTGCTTTGTCAATATTTGAAACGTTGTTCATCAAGTAGGCGATCTTTTCTCCATACTGATGTGGTAAACAATATCCTGTTGTGTCTGGAATATTGATAATTGTTGCACCGGCAGTGATCATTTTTTCGACTACTCGCGCAAGAAAATCATTGTCAGTTCTTCCCGCATCTTCGGCGTAGAATTCTACTTCGGAGCATAAGTTTCTAGCATACTTGACCGCTTTAATCCCACGTTCAATAATGTCCTGACGGTTTGAATTCAATTTTTGCAAGATGTGAAAATCTGAAGTGCCGATTCCGGTATGAATTCTTCCATTCGAAGCATTTTTAAGCGCCGCTCCTGCAGATTCTATGTCCGTTTCAATGGCTCTTGACAATGCGCAGATGGTCGTGTCTTTGAGCACAGTAGCAATTTGATGTACCGCTTCAAAATCACCTGGACTTGATATCGGAAATCCTGCTTCAATGACATCAACGCCAAGAATTTCAAGCTCTTTGGCAATCTCAACTTTCTGTGAAATGGATAATTTACATCCGGGAACTTGCTCTCCATCTCGCAAGGTTGTGTCAAATATTTCAACGTGTTCTTTCAAAATCTCGATTTTCTTGTTAATGTTGCATTGTCGATTCAAATCTATATTGGTTCTGAACCGAATAGAAATTAAAAAATGGGTGTGTTAAGATGTTTAAGCAATACAATTACATCTTAACCTACTGGCTAAAAGTGTATTAATTAACATATTATTCACATGTCCAAGTCGAATACAAATGCTCTATATTTATTAATTCATTCTCTTTCAAAAGCGGAGAAACGACATTTTCGATCGTACGCCAAGCGAAATTTTGGTGAAAAGGACATTAAATTCTTGACCTTATTCGATTTGTTGGACAAACAATCGACATATAATTCTGAAAAAATAAGAGGCAATTTTTCTGGAACAAGTATTAGTGCAATCTCAAATTTGAAGTCACATTTATATGAGCAATTGTTAATCAGTTTGCGCTTATTGCATCGAAATGATTCCTCAGTTAAGATTCATGAACTTTTGAGCTTTGCCAACGTCTTGTATTCGAAAGGCTTGTATTTGCAAAGTTTAGAGCAATTGAAACGTGCTCGAGTGTACGCGGAAAGTATGGAAGACGACTTATCACTACACGCCATTATTGAGATGGAACGACGACTTGAATTGTTTTACGTAACAGACAGCGGTGAGAATAGAGCCTCCGATATTGTATTGATGAATGTTAAACTTCGAAGTCAACTGGATGCTCGAGATAATTGGTCGAACATTGCGCTTTTGCTCTATGATTATTACTTAAAATATGGACACGTAAAGAACCAAAACCAATTCAAAAAAGTAGAGGCATTTTTTAAAGAACAAACGGAACATTTAGTTGAAGAAGCGGGGTCTATGCAAGGTCGGGTATACCGACATATGGCTTATACGTGGTATTATTTTATCACACAGAATTTTGCTTTGTGTTACCGCCACGCTTCTGATTGGATTAATCTTGTTCAGTCAAAAGACATTCTTTTAAGTAGAGACCCGATCTTTTATTTGAAAGGAATGCACAACGCTTTGTCCGCCTTGTTTTATTCGAATAAACCGCGACAGTTCAATGAAATGTATGGTGGATTTAAAACCTTTATTGAAGAGCGAAAATCTGAATTCGATCATAATACCTTGATGTTGATTGACGTTTACAAAAACATGGCGGAGCTCAATCAGCGTTTCCTAGCCGGCCAATTTAGAGGAAACGAAACATTTATTCTTGAACTCAAAGAGTGGTTAGAAGCGAATGATGGTTACTTGGATCAAAATAGAATTCAAGTGTTCAATTACAAAATAGCCTGTCTCTATTTTGGCGCCGATGACTTCAAGAACTGCATTGTTCACCTGAATAAAATTATCCATTCTGACGTGAAGGAAAAGTACTTGAAGCAGGACGTCCAGTGTTTCGCCAGAGTTCTGAATTTGGTGGCCCACTACGAGTTGGGGAATGATGACTTGGTTGAATACCAATTGAAAAGCACCTATCGATTTTTGATTAAATACGGAGATTTACAAAAAGTTCAAGAAGCAATTATTGGATTTATTCGTACAACGGCAAATGTGCGGAAAGAGGAAGTTGGAGCGCACTTCGTTGCTCTAAAAGAGGACTTGGTTTCAATTTTTGATGATCCTTTTGAAAGGAGACCGCTTTTGTATTTGGATCTCATCTCTTGGTTAACCAGCAGAATAGAGAACGTTCCTGTGGAAAAAATTATTCGAGCGAGACAAGAATTGCGTTAGCGAACCAAAAATCTATAATTTATTGGTCTTTAGTAAAATGGTTCATTGCAATTATAAAAATGATTAATGCCAGAACAAAACGCCAATTAAGCTAAGGCCTAGAATTAGCATCCAAATGCCAACTGCGTCTAAAGCCGCTAATATAAAGCATAATAGTAAAAATAACAAGCCTAAAACACCCATGATTAACCACGTAACAAGGACGCCAACTGAGCGATTCATTTTTGATCGTGGACTCGTGTTTTTCGAAGTTGAAGTTTGATTGTCTCGTATTTGAGATTCTTCTATTGTGCTCCTTGTTTCTTCAATTGGATCATCACTATCTTCTGCTACAGTCCTTGATTGATTAGGCTGCACCTTAAGATAAGAGACTTCATTTGATGCATTGGACTCCTTCTATTCTTCAAGGACAACCGGCTTTTCAATCGCTTCAAGCTCATCTTGACCATCAACAAAGAAGGTATTCTAAGTTTCTGAAATATCGTGCTTTTCAGTTCCGGTTTTCATTCCCGACTTCTTCCAAAAATGATCTTTGAGATGCTTTCGTTTTGAGAATGAGGAACTGGTCCCACATGAAGAAAGGAGAACAGTTATGATTAGAAAGGAAATGAATTGTTTCATATCTACTTCAAAGAACTTCAATATACCCATTAACTCAATACCTATCTTTCGAGAATGGAGTTTTTGTAGGACTTAAGGTCTGCTTGTGCCTTTCAACATCCATGTTAAATTGTGTCCTTGCGTCTTTGTGGCATTGCAAACTCTAGCTATAGAGAGGAAATTTCATCTATGATTCCGTATCTTTACTCGGAACTATTCAATCCACAAGTATGAAAAATCTACTTCTCTTCAGCGTATTGATTCTATCATCGCTTTCGTTTTCTCAGGATAAATCACCTTATAAAATTTACAATTCAAAAGGGAAACAAGTGACGTATGCTTCTATGCTTAAGTCGCTCCTTGAAAAGAATATTGTACTCTTTGGAGAAGAACACAATTGTGCGATTGCGCATTGGTTGCAACTGGAACTGACAAAAGACATTGACAAAAAGAAGAACTTGGTACTAGGAGCAGAGATGTTCGAAACCGATAACCAAGAACAAGTGAATTCCTATTTGAACGGAACTATCGACGCCAAAGAATTTGATTCAACAGCTCGATTGTGGACGAACTATGAAACGGATTATGCGCCACTTCTTCATTATGCGAGAGATCACCAACTTAATTTTACAGCTACGAATATTCCACGGAAGTATGCGAGTGATGTTTACAAAAAAGGCGGACTAATGGCTTTAGATTCACTAAGCACTGAAGAAAAAGCTTGGATAGCACCACTTCCAATTAAATTTGATTCCGAACTCCCTCAATATAAAGTCATTTTAGAAATGATGGGCGACCATGGTAGTCCAGAACTTGTTATGGCGCAAGCAATCAAAGATGCAACAATGGCTCATTTCATTTTAAAAACGTATAATTTGGATCATTTATTTTTGCATTTTAATGGTTCGTTTCATTCTGATTTCGATGAAGGAATTTTGTGGTATTTGAAAGATCAAAAACCAGATTTGAACTACGGAACGATTTCAACGGTCACTCAAGAAAACATCCACAAACTCGAAAAAGAGAACAAAGGTAAGGCCGATTTTATTATCTGCGTTGATGTTGATATGACGACTACGTATTAAAATATCAGGTAACTATTGGCATAAATGTTGATGCTTTTTTAAGTCTAATACTTATTCCATGAGAACATTCATTCTTCTTTTCCTCGGATTATGGCTTCTTGGTTCTTGTCAAAAAGAGCAACCGACGACTCGAGCATCGTTCATATTAGCGGGCGATGAAACGGATTTGGCTCATACAAAAGTGTATCAGTTAATAAGTAGTTCTATCAGTGCCTCAAATCATATTGATCTAGATCTAGATGGTAATGGGGTGTTGGATTTAAGATTGGGTTGCGACCAGGGGGTGCCAGGAAGTGGAACACTTGTAGATCCTTGGATTAAGAGTTTGCATACAAGTTGTAAGGTCAGAGTGAAATCAATTTTGGATACAACTTTTGTTCATGAAACAACGCTGTGGTCTGTTGATCCACAAGGAAATAATGTTAACATTCACGCTTTAACATATTCGTGCAAAATGGAATCGTCAAACTATACAATTCATTCAATTCAAAAGAAATTAAAACTTGTTGGGGATCTAGAATCTGCTCAAATCTCCACGGAAGAGGAGTTTTTAGAAGTCTCAATGCCATTTTTTGAACAAAGCACTTCTTCGTTCGAACCTACTGGCTTGGTGCTTCAAGGATACACTTATTATGATTTGATTAATCACTACAGGGACTGCGCTCCTTTTGACAAATCTTATCTTGGATTTAAATTATATACTTCAGACGGAGTAAAATTAGGGTGGATTAGTTTATCCTTTGGGTATACAACATTGAACGTTGGTTCTTGGGCAATCCAAAATTAAAGTAACATCTCGTAGCAATAATACGGATGGTCCTTTTTGTATTTTAAATAAACGGGGCCCAAGTCGTTGTATCCTCGGTTCGTATAAAATTTCTGATTTCTAGGGTTCTGACTAAAAGTATCCAATCGAATCGCGTCGTAGCCCTGATCTTTAGCATGTACTTCAGCAAAGTCCATTATTTTACGTGCAATTCCTTTCCCTTGTTGATCTGGTTGAACTGCTAATCTGTGAACTACAATATTTCTATCTGCATCACTTGTTGACCACTTGATTTCAGCATATTCTTCATCTTGCGATTCGTTAAGAACCACAATTCCCAAAATGACACTATTTTCTCTATAAGCGAAAAGGGTTTCAGTATTGAGATCGTTTAACAGACTATCTCGATCGGGATAATTTTCATCCCATTGATCAATTCCATTATCGCGCATGTGTTTACCGCAAGCCCGAGTCAGCTCCAGAATACTATCTAATTCGTGTAATTCTCCTTTAGAGATCATATTAGTCGATTACGCCAAGTTCCTTACCGATCTTTATAAATGCCGCAGCTGCTTTGTCTAAATCAGCTTTAGAGTGCGCTGCAGATATTTGAGTACGAATTCTAGCCGCACCTTTAGCTACAACAGGGTAGAAGAATCCAATTGCGTAAATCCCTTCTTCCAATAATTTATCTGCGAATTTTTGAGACAAAGCTGCATCGTACAACATAATTGGAACAATTGGCGAATCACCTGGTTTGATGTCAAAACCTGCTGCAACTATTTGATCCTTGAAGTATTTCGTATTTACCTCTAGTGTATCTCTAAGCTCAGTTGTAGAACTCAAAATATCAAACACTTTAATTGACGCACCAACAATTGATGGAGCCAATGAGTTAGAGAATAAGTAAGGTCGAGACTTTTGACGAAGCATGTCGATGATTTCTTTTGGACCTGTTGTATAACCGCCCATTGCACCGCCTAATGCTTTACCTAATGTTCCGGTTATGATGTCTACTTTATCTTGTACACCGAAATGTTCTGGAACACCACGACCTGTTTTTCCGATAAATCCAGCAGAGTGGCATTCATCTGACATCACCAATGCATCATATTTATCAGCCAATGCACAAATTTCATCCATTTTTGCTAAGTC
>JABSPC010000309.1 GCA_013215515.1 Crocinitomicaceae bacterium | reverse complement strand
ACGCAACCTTGGCGTTTCAAAGTATTTATGGATGAAGGAAGGCAAGCACTAAGTAGTTATTTAGGTCAGGCTTATTTAGACTTCACTCCTCAAAAATATCAAAACGATGTGAAATTGAAAAAACTGATTTTACGTCCCCTTAAATCCTCAGTTGTTATTGCCGTGTGTATGAAGCGTCAACCAGAAGAAAAAATCCTTGAAATCGAAGAGATCGAAGCGGTAGCATGTGCTATCCAAAATATGTATTTGACTTGTACTGCATACGGCTTAGGTGGTTTTTGGTCAACTCCTAAGTTAATTTACACTTCAGCAATGAATGATTTCCTGAAAATTGGGGAGAAAGATAAATGCTTGGGGCTTTTCTATATTGGCTACCCAGCAATTGAATGGCCTAAATCGCACAGAAAACCAATCGAATATACTACAAAATGGATAAGCGAGTAGATAGTCCCGTTGACAATATTGTAGACCTAGGGTTGGTGAATTACGTCCAGCACCCTTCGAATCCCTTATACATTGTTTACCGATTTGTAGATCCTGAAAGGGCTGCTTCATTTGAAGAAGAGCTAAAAGCTCAATCAATCTGGTTTGAGAAGGACACAGAAATGAAGCGTAAAAAAGAATACACTATATATGGCATTCATAAAAATGATTTTAAATACACGGATAAAATCAATTTTAAGGTTGAAGGAAAGCATAAAAAGCCTTTAATTCCATTTAAGGGATTCAGGTATTTCATCGTTGTTTTAGGCTTAGGAAGCCTAACTATAGCAATCATTGGATACTGCAAACAACAGGAGAGGCTCACATTATACAATGATCAAGGCGTTTTAATCAAAGACAAAAAAAATCCAGAATAAAATTCGTTTCTTAGCGTTGTATACACGATGAAAAATTATCTAATCTTACTTGCACTTTTTCTCTATTCGACCTCGTTTTCCCAGGAGGCAGGAAAAAAACTACCGTCCTATTTTGGGATACAAGTCAGACCACTTTTTCCAACGTCTTTTATTGGTTCACCTGAAACATCATTAAGTAAGGATGGATTCAATTCAAAGATTACCCAAAAAATGGGGTATTCATTTGGAGGTACGGTTCGTATTGGATTGACAAAGTTAATAGCACTTGAAACAGGATTGAATTTTACAGAGCGTAATTTTGATTTAGAGATGTCAGTTCCAGATTCTAATGCCTACGCAACAAACTCTATGAGCTTTATAGAATATGACGCACCATTAAATGCCCTCTTTTACGTCCAACTCGCTGAAAGCTGGTATATGAATGCTTCAATAGGTTTTGCTTTAACGTATAAACCTACTGACGTAAGTGTATTCAACTCTCCCGGTGGTGAGAATACTTTCACGATGTATGGTATTAGAGGGAATAAAGTTGGAATTGATGCCAACGCAAATATCGGATTTGAATTTAGAACCAAGAAGAAAGGTTTTTTCTATCTCGGAGGCTCTGCTAGGGTTCCATTCGGTCCCGTTTTTAACCTATTGGCTCAATACCGTTGGCAGGGAAATAAAATTCAAACCGTTGGCGAAGTAGATGGTTCTTTTTTAGCAATCGATTTCAAGTACTTCTTTCCAAACATTAAAAATAAAGGTCCTCAATTCCACGAAGGACCGATTGAATAGAATTTATTTCATAGAACCGTCTTATCCTTAATATTGTATCTGCCTACTCCACTTTACGGATAATTATTAATTTCAGGAACGATATTTGTATTCTTATCCGTCAAACATCTACAAATGAAACAATTTCGATATCTAGTTCCCCCTTTAATTTTGTTAGGACTCTTAACTGCAAGTTGTAGTAAAGCGGATAATATTTCGTCTACATCAAAGGTAGAAGGGAAAATTCGAGGAGAATGGATCGTTGATAAAGTGGCATTAGAAGACAATGGAAAGTTATTCGAAACAGACATCACTGGTCAGTATGAAAAAATGAAGTTTAATTTCGATGCGAACAATGAACTTTCAATTGTAAATCAACAAAAGAACGAGACTTATCCTGGAGTTTGGTATTTGGATGAGATTTGGACTTGGGATGAAGAAGACCAAGAAGAGAAGAAGACGTATAGTTTATATATGAGTGTTTACAATCCCAGTGATACAACCCAAATTAGTATTATGACTTGGACTGACCTACGAGTTAGCAGTGGTAGACTCGTAGGAAAAGACAGCCGATTAGTGGATGATGGAATGCACAAATACACCTACAGATTAAAGCGCTAGCTAGTTATTTCTTTAACGCCTTTTCACTGACCAAGCCTACGTGTAGCTTAATTTTTTCGTCAGTCATACTTGGCCAAATAGGTCTAATCTGACCATCTACAGCATCGATATTTAGATAATCACCAAAGAACATTTCCGTACTCGGTATAAATGGCTTTTCAGATACCTTCGTGTCTACAAATGTTTTCCCTCCATCTCTTGAAGTAGAAATGTAAACGTCAGTTCTCGTATCATCGTAATTTCTTCTATCGTAATAAACAAAGTAGATGAAGCCAGAACTCTGGT
>JABSPC010000308.1 GCA_013215515.1 Crocinitomicaceae bacterium | reverse complement strand
TGAAGAGTATTTCTTTCGGTTTAACCGATTGAATTTCAGAGAAACAATCCTAGAAAAACTTCTTTATAGAATGATTAAAGAAAAACCAATCACCTACCAGTCAATCAAATACTCTGCGATCTAAAAGGGTAACCCTAATAAGTTAATTGTGCTCTTTTGAAGAAATTGAGTCAACTTGTGCCACAAATCGGACACAAATTTTGCAGTGTGCCACTTTGTGCCACAAAAAGATTCAACATGAAAGTAGCTTTAAAAGAACGAAAAATAGCTGATGGTAAATCGGCGATGTATCTCCATACATTTTATGCTGGTAAACATTCCATAAAGCCCTTGGAATTAGCAGTATATGACAATCCCAAAAATCAAAAGGAGAAACGAGAGAACCGTTTCGCGTATGAAGTTGCCGAAAAGAGAAGAGGCCTTATTGGAACTGCAAGACAAATCTGCTGGAATCCATCGAAAAGATCACAGCAAGGAAAACTTCATTGCTTTCTTTGAACGAAATACAATGGAGCGATTTGAATTAAAAGGGAACTATGGAAACTGGGATGCAAGTTTGAAACATTTTAAAAAGTGCTTTGGTGAAATTCTCCCAATGAAGGAGGTTGATTTAGAAATGGCCAGTCGTTTCAGAAACTATCTAGAATTTAAAGCTAAAACAAAAAGTGATAACCCATTGTCGCAAAATAGCCGACATGCTTATTTCAACAAGTTCAAGGCGTGTTTAAGCCAAGCCTATCGTGAACGAGTTATCAATGACAACATTGCCGATTATGTGAGAGGATTCAAACAAGGCGAAACCACAAGGGGATATTTGACTTTTGCAGAAGTAGAGAGTTTGGCTAGAAGAGAATGTCGCTATCCGATGATGAAGAGAGCGTTCTTATTTAGCTGTTTCACTGGAATGCGTTGGTCTGATATTCAAAAGCTGATATGGAAAGACATAAGACATTCTGAAAAAAGAGGTTACGAAGTCGTCTTCAAGCAGAAGAAAACAGGCGGGCAAGAGTATTTTACCCATGTCAGAAACAGCGGTTGAATTATTTCCAAATTGGACAGAGCCTGAAGAACGAGTTTTTAAGGGATTAAAGTACAGCGCCTATCATAATGTTGCTCTTTTCAAGTGGGTGACAGAAGCGGGAATTACAAAGCACATTACATACCCGCTGTTCGCGGCACACAAATGCAGTGCTACTCCTTGAGAACGGCGCAGACATCTACACCGTGAGCAAACTATTAGGACACAAGTCAGTATCAACCACACAGGTCTATGCTAAGATTGTCGACAGTAAAAAACTAGAAGCAGTGAACTCATTGCCGAAACTCAAAATGGGATAAAATTTATTATTGACAAGGACAGGCTAAAGCCCATCTATATTTTTGGCTAAAGTTGACAAGTATAAGGCAATAATAAACCTTATTCGAAGCACGCGGAATTCTCCGAAACATCAAGATATTGGCTATATGAATGATCATAATACAACCTCAATTTGGCAAATCACAGTAGGTGACTTTGAACGTATCGTAGAGAATGCTGTTTCCGACAAAGTCGAAGAAGCTATTCAACTCGCTTTTGAAGAAGAGCTGCAATTGAGCCAGTTATAGGACATTATAATTGCAATAATCGGGATTCCTAACGCCAATGTAATCATGGTGATTTTGACCGCGGGTCTTTTCTTGTGCCCTTTAGAGCTAATAACACGGCTGTTTTGAGGACGGTAAATCAATTGAATCTCTAGTGTTTCAAAAGAATACATTAGGTCAACTTCAACGGAAACTTTTTTCCCATTGTGAATTGCAGGTTGCCACCCATTCATTGTTTTAAAAACGCGTCGAAACTCAGTTTCTACATAAGAACTCGCACAGTTTTGGATCTGTAACCCTGAGGTTGTGCCTGAAGTGTCGACGACAAAAGTTAAAAGAGTATTGTATTGCCGATTGACCTACTTGATTTTTATGCTTTGATTCACTCTAAAGCTCAATGTAATGAACTCCATTAATTCTGTCTTCCCACCAGATAAATCGGCAATGTATCTATCGAGATGTCCGTATACTTGGTGTCATAAAAATTGACGTCATGCTGAGAAAATGAACTGACTGAGGATAAAACCCCTATAGCGAAGATGAACAATTTATTTTTCATTTAGTTCCTTATTAACAATTTCCAACTCTTCAAAGAAAGGAGCGCCAAAGGCCCTGATAAGAGGCTCTTTTAAGAATTTGTAAACAGGAACGTTAAGTTCATCCCCACAAGCACAAGCGGGAGAGCAAATATCCCATTTATCGTAATTCAATGCTTTGAATTCGTTGAACTGCTTAACCCGAATTGGGTACAAATGACACGAAATAGGCTTCTTAAAATCCGTTTTCCCATCCCTATGAGCTTGCTCAATTGAACACTTCGTAATTCCTTGATCGTCAAAATAGACAAATGCACATTCAGCACCGTTAACCAAAGTTGTTACTGGCTCATTGTCTTGGTCCATATAAAAAACACCTTGTTCTTCAACTGCCTTTAAGCCTTCCTTCCTCATGTAGGGTTTGATTGCCTCTAGATCATCTTCTATTATCGAAACTTCCTCTATGGTAAGAGGAGCACCGGCATCACCCTCTATGCAACATGCTCCTTTACAGGCAGCTAAATCGCAAACGAATTTCCGGTCAAAAATTTGCGTTGATACAACTTTGTCTCCTATTTCTACTAGCATAAACACAAAGGTCTTAAAAACAAATGTATTCACAAAAGGAAAATTCGCGTAATTTCACGTAGTTAAATTACAACTTGTAAAAGCTATTTTCGTAGTAAACAAAAATTATGGATTGGTAAATTAGAGTATTAAAGAAGTATGCAATTTTTGAAGGAAGAGCAAGGCGAAAAGAATATTGGATGTTTGCTTTGATTAGTGGAGTTATACGCTTGTCCTAGGCCTTGTCGACGTTCAGGTATTTGGCGTTGGCTCTATGGACGTTTTAAGCCTTATCTATTCTTTCGCGGTTTTAGTGCTTTCGATTGCAGTTGGTGTAAGTAAGAATACACGATGTTAGGAAAAGCGGTTGGTTTCTTCCAATTCCTATTTATAATTTCATTTTAGCAGTAACTGAAGGCGAAAGTGAGCACAATCAATATGGTACAGACCCAAAAACGGATAAAGACGATAGCAGCGGTAACAATGACTTTTTGGATGATCAAATGGCAGATTAAAATAAATGTGCTATATTTGTACCGTACATATTGCAAAACAGATTAATGAGGGGACGTCAGTCCCCTCTTTTTATAGCCAATGATTAGTAAGAAAAAGGTAGTAGCATTAATTAAAGAACGCTTTGAAGAGTTAGACAATGGGTTGTTTATTGTGCACATAAATGTTTCTGAATCAGGAATTATAAACGTTGAGATTGATAAGTACGAAGGCAATGTATCAATGAAAGATTGTATGTCGGTTTCGAGAAATGTTGAACACAACTTAGATCGAGAAGAAGAAGATTTTGAATTGCACGTATCATCTGCCGGATTGGATAGAGGGCTAAGAGTACTTCCACAATACAGGAAGAATATTGGACGCCAAGTGAAAGTGAAGTTGCACGAAGGGGGATCCTTAGAAGGAGAACTTACAGCAGCATCACATGAGCAAATTACCGTTCAGACATCTCGAAAAGAGAGAATTGAAGGGAAGAAGAAAAAGGAGACAATCATTGAAGATCACGTATTGACGATGGACAAGGTAAAAGAAACAAAAATTGTTATTTCATTTAAATAGACAAATATGGATAGCTTAGAGTTGACGGAGTCGTTTTCGGAATTCAAAGAATTAAAGAACATCGATAAACAAACAATGCAGCACGTCTTAGAAGACGTTTTTCGTGCAATGTTGAAGAAAAAATTTAATACAGATGAGCATATTGATGTTATTGTAAACATTGATAAAGGGGATGTTCAGATTTTCTTAAATAAGGAAATTGTAGATGACGGAGAAGTTGAAGATCCAAATACAGAGATTGCGTATTCTGAAGCAATTAAAATCGAACCTGATTTTGAAATTGGAGAAGAGGTAACTGAAGAATTCAAATTTGTTGACTTCGGAAGACGTAATATTCTTTCATTACGCCAAAACTTGATTTCTAGAATCATGGAATTGGAGAAAGATCATCTTTATAAAATTTACAAAGAACGTGTTGGTGACATCATTACAGGTGAAGTTTACCAAGTTTGGAAGAAAGAAATTATGGTGCTTGATGATGAAGGGAACGAGTTAATCCTTCCTAAGTCAGAGCAAATACCATCTGATTACTTCAAAAAAGGAGAATCAATTCGTGCAGTAGTTGCGAAAGTTGACATGAGAAATAGTAGCCCCGTTATTATTCTTTCACGTACGGCTCCTGAATTTCTTGAGAGATTATTCGAATTAGAAGTACCAGAAGTATTTGATGGCTTAATTACAATTAAGAGAATTGTTCGTGAACCAGGAGAAAGAGCAAAAGTAGCCGTTGAGTCTTACGATGATCGTGTAGATCCAGTTGGAGCATGTGTTGGAATGAAAGGATCTCGTATTCATGGAATCGTTCGTGAGTTGAGAAATGAGAACATTGATGTAATTAATTACACGAATAACCCTCAACTATTCATTCAACGTGCGCTTTCACCAGCGAAGATTACTTCTATCGAAATTGA
>JABSPC010000307.1 GCA_013215515.1 Crocinitomicaceae bacterium | reverse complement strand
GGAGGTCACATGATTATCTTAAATGACGGTACCGAAGTTAGCAGTATAATTGAGGGTTCGATTTTTAGAGTTTAAATTGTTAGATGTTAGAAAACCCGAAGCATAATAAAATCTAAAAGCGTAGCGATCTAAAAAGGTTTAGCCGCTCTAACAGCTACTTCGTCGCTATATAAAACAAATCAAAACATCCTTCCTTTGCGTCATCAATGAAATAATCCTCCAACTTGATGTGAGCACCAGCATCTGTCAATTTATTTCTATTTCTTCTGTTCAGGTAATCGTATGGAACCTGTAGCATCCATCTTGGTCCCCACCATTGGAAATTGAAAATATCAAAGCGCATTGTCTTGTTAACCGAAGCTTTGTTATGCTCGTAATATTGCATCACCGTTTTATTTCCAAAAACACCTTTTGAATCAACTGATGAATAATAGTTACCGAGCATACTTGTCAATTCATCAATTTCATATTCTCTGATGTGCCAAGGGTTTCTTGAAATAGACATGCTCTTATTTGGAGTCGTCACAATAAATTTCCCTCCCGGTTTAAGAACGCGTTGAATTTCCTTCGCGTATTCGTGGTCTTTCTTAATATGCTCGATTACTTGAAAAGAAATTACAAAATCGAAACTATTGTCTTCCAACCCAGAAAGTGGTGGAATGTTCATTTGAATAAATTTGACATTATCATGCCCTTTTATCTTCTCCAAAGCAGAAGTTTCGAATTTATCAATTGTCACAAATTCATCTGCTACAGGACTGATAATCTCAATTCCATAACCGCTTCCAGTTCCAATTTCTAAAACCCTTCCCGAAATCAATTTCGCTGCTTCAATGTAAGCCAATAGACTTCGTTGAAAAACATAATTATCTGAAACATCACTTCCGGAAACTCTCTCTGCTGTTTGTATCTTACTCATCTATTCGATTTATTCAATGCCTTGGGCATCTTCGGGCAAATTTACAATTATTTTTTTCAGTTTAAACGGTATCGAATAATCTAACTATCGGAAATTCAATTAATCGAATGAATACTAATAAACATCCACATCTTAATAAATGATGGTAACACTTCACACTCTTTCCGTTGATGTATTGAAAGTAAATCTTATTTTTGATCTGATACTAATCGGATATAATTCTTTAGCGCAGATGAGAGCACTATATTTCAAAGAAATCAGGAGTTTTTTAGGTTCCATTATTGGATACATCTTTATCCTAATTTTCTTGATTTTATCCGGATCGTTCCACTGGATAATATCAATGGACACAAACCTTTTGGAAGGATTGGAAGCAGATTTAATTCCGTTTTTCAATTTGTCTCCTTGGTTTTTCCTGTTTCTAATTCCCGCAATAACCATGCGATCTATCGCGGAAGAGAGGCGAACTGGGACAATCGAATTGCTGTTCACACGACCAATTTCTGACATTAAAATTATCTTAGCGAAGTATTTTGCAAGTGTCACACTTTTGATTATTGCACTGCTACCAACTTTAATCTACTATGCTTCGATGCACTACCTAGGGAGTCCCGTTGGAATAATTGATGATGGTGCAACAATGACATCTTATCTAGGATTAATTCTCATTGGAGCTTCGTTTGTTGCCATTGGGATCTTTGCTTCAGCAATTACGAGCAGCCAAATCGTAGCCTTTATCATTGCAATGTTCCTCTCTATTCTTTTCTATCAAGGATTTGAATTAATTGGATCTTACAATCAAATTGGAAGTTTTGATTCTGTAATTAAATATTGTGGAATGACGTATCATTACGACGGAATTAAACGTGGATTAATCGACACCAAGAACATTGTTTACTTCATTACAATTATTGTTCTATTCATATTTGCGGCTTTGACAGTTCTCAAATCACTTAAGAAATAGCCATGGCCGAATCGACTAAAAAAATCGCCAATAGTTTTTACAACTGGACAATCCTCGGGATTGTTTTGGCAGCTGTGATCCTTGTTAATGTAATCAGTTCATATTGGTACAAACGAATTGACGTAACAGATGATCAACGCTATTCATTGGCGGAGAGTACTAAAACGTTCTTAGAAGAATCAAGTACTTTTAAAGGAAGAATTAGTATCAAGATTTATCTTGCAGGTGAATTGCCAGCTGAGATTGAGTACTTCAGAACAGCAATTGAGGATAAATTAAAAGAATTTAAAGTCCATGCTGGAGATAGAATTGAATACCAATTTATAAATCCAACTGTAGGAACTAAGGAAGAAAGACGTGAACTGGAAGACCGACTATTTGATCGCGGAAGGGGAATTTTACCAATGAATGTAGTCTACATGAAGGACGGTT
>JABSPC010000306.1 GCA_013215515.1 Crocinitomicaceae bacterium | reverse complement strand
CGTAATGCTGTGAAGTTCTCAGAAGAAAAACAGAATGTTGCAAAATCAGGACGAGATTTGGGCATTGGAGCTCAGTTGATCCACCGTTGGAAAAAGGAACAAGAAGAGTTTAAGCATAACAGCTTTCCAGGTGATGGAAAAGCAAAGTTTACAGATGAAGGGAGAGAGATAGCTCGTTTAAATAAAGAGTTACGTGATGCAATCACTTGCTCCAGATCACAATACCATTGCCAATTTCAGAAAAGACAATAGAAGAGGGATCAGAAAATTTTTTCGTGAAACGGTTCAACTTGCCAAATCATTTGATTTAATAGGTGGTAAACTCGTGGCTGGTGACAGTACTAAATTACGGACTCAAAACTCCAAAAAAAATAATTTCAATGCCAAGAAAATAGAGCGTCACCTAGAATATATTGACAATAAACTTCGTGAGTACAATGAGACTCTTTCCAATGCTGATGGTGATACCGAAGAGATCAAAAAAAAGTCCAAACACAACTTGAAAGAAAAGACAAATATGAAGCCTTCACCCAACAAATCAAAGACACTGGTGAAGTACAAGTATCGACGTCAGATCCTGATAGTAGGCAAATGATTACCAGAAATAACATTACGGAAGTAGCTTATTGTATTCAAACCACCGTTGACGCAAAGCATAATATCCCCATTGATTTTAAAGTCACCAATCAAAACGATTCAAAGGCCATGGGCTCAATGGTTCGAAGAGCCAAAACAATTTTACAATCTAAGGATTTTACCGCCCTATATGACAAAGGATACCATATAGGAAGCCAATTTCAATACGTCGATACTCATCAAATAGAAGTGATGGTGGCTATTCCAAATGTTGCATCTCATGCTCCCGATCATAACTACGATTTAGAATATTTTACTTTTGATAAAGTAAACGATTGTTATACTTGCCCACAGAATCAACTACTCAAAACCAATGGTAATAAATACAGCAAAGGAAAAGGAGCTTCGATTCAAAAGGTGAGACATTATAAAACCAAAGCTTGTAAAACATGCCCTGTTTACGATAAATGCACCAAAAGCAAGAACAACGGCCGCGTCATTGAGCGATCTGAATACACCGAAATTATTGAGCAAAATAAAATACGAGTAGATGCCAACAGAGACGTGTATAGAAAAAGACAAGCCATTGTAGAACATCCTTATGGCGTTATTAAAAGACAGTGGGGGTTTTATTACATCATGACTAAAAAAGGAATCAATAGAGCTTCTGCAGATGTAGGACTCATCTTTCTTTTTCAAAAGTAGCAACCCATTTTAAGCTCTTTTACAGCCTTTTTTCATCTCACATACAGATCATCCTTTTTTTCAAAAGCCCAATTAAACTGGTTTAAATCAAGTATATTTAGCTTTAAATGACGTTCGAAATGGGAACCCCTGGGTTTTTAGACAAACTGACGTTAACCATAATTAATAACATCATTTAAAATAAATGAACATGGCTGATAGAGTTAAAGATTCCGAACTAATTCGTTGGGGAATTATAGGATGTGGTCATGTGACTGAAGTTAAAAGTGGACCCGCCTATCAAAAAACAGAAGGTTTTCAACTAATAGCTGTAATGAGAAGAGATGCCGAAAAAGTGAAAGATTATGCAAAAAGGCATAGCATTAAAAAATATTACACTAATGCAGAAGAATTAATTAATGATGATGAAGTTGATGCAATTTACATAGCCACTCCTCCAGATAAACATATGTATTATGCTCTCAAAGTTGCTGAAGCAGGAAAACCCTGTTGTATTGAAAAACCTTTAACACCTTGTTATGAAGATAGTTTTGCCATCTATGAGTCATTTAAAAATAAGCAAATCCCCTTATTTGTGGCCTATTATAGACGTTCTTTGCCACGGTTCAAGCAAGTAAATACATGGTTAAAAAACAAGAATATTGGTGAAATCAGACATGTCAGTTGGCATTTGAGCAAAGCGCCTAACGATATAGATTTGTCAGGAAAGTCTAATTGGCGTACAGACTCGAAGATAGCTCTAGGTGGTTACTTTGATGATTTAGCAAGTCATGGGCTTGACTTATTTACTTATCTCTTAGGAAACATAAAGGACGCATTCGGTATTAGTCTTAATCAGCAGCATCTGTATTCAGCCAAAGATGCTATTACTGCATGTTGGTTACATGAAAGTGGGGTAACAGGAATAGGTGTTTGGAACTTTGGTTGCGATCATAATGAGGATCGAGTTGAAATATTTGGCAGTAAAGGTAAGATTGAGTTTTCCGTTTTTAAAGATGAACCGTTAATATTAAGATGTAATGATAAGCAAAAGAAGGTGTTTATTGAGAACCCCCAAAACATACAGATTTATCATGTTGAAAATATGAAAAAACAACTTTTTGGCGAAGATTACATTCACCCTTCAAGTGGTCATACTGCAACCCATACCAGTTGGGTGATGGATAAAATACTTGGTAAGAAAAACATATAGTTAACAAAAAATAAACCCCATTATAACAGTTGTTTATTTAAAACGTTAGTCAGAATGTAGATCATAGCACCCCATATTAAAAAGCGAAGGCCAATAGCAAAACATAAATGAGAGCCACAATTGATACGATTACTGAAGTCAAAACCTTTTACAAACGCGAAGGTGATGCCTATGGCAATAGAACAGTTGAGGATTATCAAAGAGCAATTCCTCGCAAAGTTCAATTAGTAAATGGTTTACCTCGTTTCGGCCATTACATCATTGATGCGCTGATTATTGGTGTAATACTCGCCTGTGTCGATTTTTTTCTGCTTGACGGTGTCTATCTAGGTTACCCTGTTGGTTTCGAGGTTAATGGCTTCGAGTTTAACTTGATTCCCACAATCGATCAAATAATCATTACAGTTGGCTATTATTTCATTTGTGAAAAAACCATGCAACGAACAATTGGCAAATTTGCAACTAATTCTGTAGTTATTAATGAATACGCTGAAGCTCCTAAAAGTAGATCACTTATAGGACGTTCATTTTCAAGATTAGTCCCATTTGATGCAATTTCCTGTTTCGGTGATAGAGGCTGGCATGACAGGTGGTCCAAAACTTATGTGGTGACAACCAACGAAAGGGATACATTAAGAAAACTATTAAACAAGCAGCAAGGTATTTTTATAAGCGATAGACTAGATATTCTCGATTAACACAAAATGTAAATTAATTATAGTTGGCTCAACTATACTCTTTGTTTGAAGCCAATTAACAGAATGATTAAATCATGACTTTGAATCCGAAAAAATCTTATTATTGTATTCACTATGAAAGTAAAATACAGCCGAGAAGATATTATAAGAGTTGCAGCAGAAAAAATGCGGCAAAAAAAAGAAAAAGAAGAACAAGAGGACAAAGAACTTTATGAACGAAT
>JABSPC010000305.1 GCA_013215515.1 Crocinitomicaceae bacterium | reverse complement strand
TTGTTCGAAAATCGCACGTTTTACATTGCCACTGATCCTTCGATTTTAACCAATAATGACTTGAGCTACCGCACTTCTTACAGATAACACCTTCTTTTTCGCGTTGGTCTTTGAAATGAGCCTTACAAGCAGATTCTGTTGGGAACTCTTCCATAAAACTGAGTATATTCATCTTGTTTTTTTATCCGAAACTAGGTTTCAACAACGTAAATGATTTACGTTCTGGTATTTTCTGAGGGAATCAGAAAATTAATTGAATCTTATAGCTAAAAAGTTCATTCTGGTAAAATCTTAAATGAATGGAGTTAAATCGAAAAAAACAATTGAGGGAGAATAAATAAATTAACACTAATTTAGCCGCAATGAATTTCAAGACACTTTCTATAATAATCCCTGCGTACAACGAGGAGAAGACAATTCACCTAATATTGGACAAGGTAAAAGCCGTTGAGTTGAACGGAGGTTTATCTAAGCAAGTAATTATTGTAAACGATTGTTCTAGTGATGATACAAAAGGAGCCGTTGACAAATACATGTCAACTAATTCTGATTTGGATATCACGTATTACGAGCACGAGATAAATATGGGAAAGGGAGCTGCATTGCATACTGGAATTAAAAAAGCCCAAGGTGACTTATTAATCATTCAGGATGCTGATTTGGAATACGATCCTGAGGAATACAATGATCTACTGAAACCAATGCTTGGTGGTCATGCTGATGTTGTTTATGGATCTCGATTCTTAGGAGGCAATCCGCATAGAATCTTGTTCTATTGGCATTCAATTGGAAATAAGCTATTGACACGTTGGTCGAATCGATTTACAAACTTGAACTTGACAGACATGGAAACATGCTACAAATTGTTCAAGACAGAGATTATTCAGGGAATGAGGCTGAATGAAAGAAGATTTGGTTTTGAGCCTGAGATTACGGCTAAAATCTCAAGAAATAAGGAGCTAAGAATCTACGAAGTTGGAATTTCATACTACGGTAGAACCTACGAAGAAGGCAAGAAAATTGGCTGGAAAGACGGTTTTAGAGCACTTTGGTGCATTACGAAGTATGGATTGTTTAAGGCGAAGTAGAGATCGATTTTTTCGCCCCCCGATTTTACGAACATTCGAATGATCTAACTATCGAATCTAGTCTCTTCGAAAAATTCCATTTTGATTCTCCGCAATCAAATGTTTAACAAGCACAAAAGTTTCATCATTTTTAAGAGATTGACCTACAGTTGTAATATCCTCTAAGGTAAATTCTGGAACGCGAATATTTGTTTTGGATTGAATGTGAGCTCTTTCCACCATTCTTTCCTGGGCCTTCTCGTAAATTACTAGATCTACATATTGGATTTCACTCTCAACAACGGTATCGTATGTTGAATTGTCAATATATACAGTGTCAACCGTCGCAACTGAAGGAACATTAACTTCTTTTGTAATAATTTCATTTGATCGAAAAACAAAAAATGAGATTAGAACAGCGGCCGCAATGGCAGAAACCATTTGATATAATGGCACGACAATAACATTCCGTTTTGAAGGCAGAACGAGAGGCTTAGCTATCAGATTATCGTTTAGGGATAGAGACGCAACTAAAGTCTTATGCCCTTCTGCGTATTCAGCCTTTGAAGTTTGACTTAAAACAAAATCCGCTTCATCCGCTGACAATTCATCAAATAATTTTGACTCCATTAAATCGTACAATTGTTCTTCTTTTGAACTCATTTCTTTTTTCATATCAATTCATTTTAAAAACGGAACCTTCGCCAGTTGGCTTAAATTCAATTAGTTCTTTTGCTATTTGCTTTGTTCCATAGAATATTCGTGACTTAACGGTTCCCTTGGAAATACCAATAATATCAGAGATTTCATTTATCGATAAATCTTGCACGTGTCTCAAAACAAAAGCTTCACGATGGTGTTCTTCCAGTTTAGAAATTGCGATCTTCAGTTTGCTATTAAATCGGTCCTTATCTGCGATATTATCGTTCCAATCTGCTCCCGTTTCAAAATCTGATTCCTTCTCTGAGTAGGTCATTCGATTGGAAGATCGAAATTCCGTTTTGCACATGTTGCTAGCAATCGTGAACATCCAAGTATAAAACTTTCGATTT
>JABSPC010000304.1 GCA_013215515.1 Crocinitomicaceae bacterium | reverse complement strand
GCCAGCAAAATATTCAGAGTGCATAAGTCCAACTTCCAACCATTTGTCCACGCCTGTCAATCCGGCTGGATTCCAATACCCTGAATTCACATTGTTCGTTTGTGCAGTTACTGAGTTGGCTAGACCTAATGCGTCTGCACCAACACCAATGGCAAGAAACTCATTTGAATATTTGGGTGCGATTGTATTCGTTAATTCCGGGTCGGACTGTGCTGAACTGAACTGAATAGAAAATAATGTAGTACATATAATAACTAAAGCTTTGGCTTTCATCAATTGTAGATTTTTATATGTCATTAACTTCATTTTCACTAAAAAATTGTATTCTTTGTGGTGTAGTTCAATTATAAGACGAATATAAGACGGCTTAAGTTGATTATTTCAGTGCAAAATTAATATTTCATAGCTACCAATGTTTAATATAGCCAATTTGTTTACCGCTGCCAATATGCTTTCAGGCATTTTGGCAATTCTTTTAGCGATTATGGGCCGAATTGATTTGGCTCCATTTGCCATTTTTGCAGGTGCAATTTTTGATTTTCTCGATGGGTTTATAGCACGACTGACGAAATCTGACGGCGAGTTAGGAAAACAAATGGATTCGCTTGCTGATATGATAACCTTCGGAGTTGCTCCTGGAATTATAATGATGGTGATCATGACTATGGATATGCGAGAGTTTATCAACAGTGATCATCTTTATGAGTTGATTAATTATTCGACGGATAAGTTTTTTTGGGGAGTGTTTGAAGATCGTCAAATTTTTGCTCTTCCATTTTTTGCTCTTTTTATTCCATTCTTCTCCATGTTCAGGTTGGCAAAATTCAATGTGGATAAAAGACAAACAAATAGTTTTATTGGGTTGCCAACTCCGGCATTGACTCTGTTTTTCATGGCTTTCCCATTGGTATTGTGTTATTCCGATATAACATATAGCCCAACGATACAAATGCTATATGATCCAATTAATTTATCAGTGCTTATAATTGTGATGAGTCTATTGATGGTGGTTCCATTGCCTATGTTCTCGCTAAAATTCAAAACCTTTGGATGGAAGTCGAATGAAATCAGATATACGTTTTTGTTAATAAGTACTGCATTAATTTTGATTTTCCAGACTTGGTCTATTGCATTAATTGTAATTTTGTACTTGATCCTATCGTTAATAGGAATCATATTTTTAAAAAAGAAGAAGGATGAGATTTAAGGCTGAAATAGACGTGATGCCATTGGATGCATTGTTGGACCCACAAGGAAAAGCAGTAACTAGTAGCATGAAGAATATAGGTTTGGATGCTGTCGAAGGTGTGCGCATTGGGAGACACGTTAGATTATTTGTTGATGCGGGTAATCAAGCAGAAGCCGATAAGATGGTAGATGAGGCATGTAAGAAATTGCTTGCCAATCAAATCATGGAGAGTTATACTTACTCTTTAGAAGAGGCCTAAATTCTTACCCAAGAAAATTTATAATTTTTTTGGAACTAAGATTGAATATTTATGCTTTTCATTCGTATATTAAGGTGTATCTCGTAAATCGATTTTTATGTCTGAAGAACTGAACTCCACAAAAAAAAGTAATGGTGCCTTTATCGCCATTATTATGATTCTAGCATTAATGTTAGCAGGAATGGCTTATTTGTGGTCCTCTAAGAACACTGCGCTAAACTCTTGTGAAAACATAAACAAGGAGAATTTGACTAATATGAAAGCGATGGAAGAGATGCTTTCAGACTATATTATTGATGATTCTGGGGACTTGCAAAAAGATTTTCAAGCCATGTTGAGAACTTATGATTTGTTAAAGGAAAATGGATCTCCCGAACAAAATGCTGAAATTGATGCTCAGAAAGCGTTGATTGAGCAGCAAATGTTGGATCTCGATGAGGCTATAAGAACTGGAAGGATTAATGCTTCTATTGTGGCTCAGCAAAGAACTGAGATTTCAGGATTGAGAGATATTATGAAAGGGTATATTTATGAGATTGATTCTCTACACACACAGATATATAGTATTCAAAATGATTACGATGAGCAATCGTATACTTTAAACCATACTACAGTGTCTAGAGATTCTGCTACGCAACTTGCTGATGATCGCTTTGTAAAAATCAAAGAAGGTCAGAAGTTAAATGCCTATTCTATCAAGACAGTTGGTATGAAGCAGAAGTTGAACAACCAAATGGGTGAAGAGTCTAAAGCGAAAAGAGTTGTTCAAATTCGCTCTGAATTCACAATCGGTAAAAATCAAATTACCGATGCAGGAAATAAAGTGGTTTACCTAAGGGTTATTGATCCGTCAGGCAAAACACTTCAAGCTTCTTCAGGTAGCGTAACCACTTTGGAAACAGGACAGGTGGCGTTTTCAGATAAGAAATCGATTAATTATCAAAATCAAAGTATTGACGTCTCTGTCTATTACAGTTTAAAAGGCAAAGTATTATCAAAAGGGAATTATAAAGTAAAACTTTATTGTCAAGGTCAATTGATTGGGACAGATAGCTTTACTCTAAAATAAAGGTTAGATGACAAATATATTTATAGCAAATCTAGATTGGAGTATTACTTCAGATGATTTAATGTCAACATTTTCAACATTTGGAAAGGTAGGTTATGCTCATGTAGTTTATGAAAAAGACACAAAACGTTCTCGTGGATATGGTTATGTAGAAATGGTGGAGTCTGATGATGCGATTAGCGCAATTCAAGCTTTGAACGGAATGGAAATAAATGGCCGCGCAATTGATGTGAAAATTGCTTCTGCCAAGGATAATCGTTCAAAAAAGTAAATAATCTAAAACAAGATATTTTATGTCTGAAGCAATTCTCCAAGGGCATGTTGAGGTTTCTATCGATGAGAAAGGAATCGCAACAATAGAATTTGGACACCCCTTAAGTAACTCACTTCCAGGTAAAATTCTTCAAAAATTAGCAGATACAATCACAGAAGTCGGAAGCGATGATAGCGTAAAAGTTATTGTGATAAAGTCATCTGGGGAAAGGGCTTTTTGTGCAGGTGCTAGTTTCGATGAATTGATATCGATTAAAGATTTCCCGACCGGAAAAAAATTCTTTTCTGGATTTGCCAATGTAATTAATGCTTGCCGTAAGTGCCCCAAATTAATTATTGGACGTGTTCACGGGAAAGCTGTCGGAGGTGGGGTAGGTGTAGCATCGGCTGTTGATTATTGTTTCGCTACGAAATTCGCTGACGTAAAACTTTCAGAGCTTGCTGTAGGTATTGGTCCGTTTGTGGTTGGTCCTGCTGTCCAACGAAAAATTGGAGTGTCAGCAATGAGTCAATTGGCGATTAGTGCAACAGAGTGGTGTTCTGCTGAATGGGCAAAACAAAATGGATTGTATACGGAGACGTAT
>JABSPC010000303.1 GCA_013215515.1 Crocinitomicaceae bacterium | reverse complement strand
GTGGCACTCATGGGACCACCTGATCCAAGAGTTTGATAATACGAAACCTAATTATGGACTTGTTGCCGACCACCCTGAATTATTTAATTTGAATTTTGACAAAGGAAATGCATCAGCAGATTGGCAGCATTTTAACTCTGTTGCGTATAATGAAGACTTAGATCAGATCGCATTATGTAGTCCAGCCTGGAATGAAGTTTATATTATTGATCATTCAACGACTACGCTAGAGGCCGCAAGTCACACGGGTGGGAATTCTGGCCATGGAGGTGATATTCTTTGGAGATGGGGAAATCCAGAAATGTATGGTGCCGGTGATAGCACGGACCAACAATTGTTTTTCCAACATGATGCACATTGGATTCCTTCTGGTTACCGTCATGAGAATAAGATTATTTTGTACAACAATGGAAAGAATCGTATTCCAGACGAGTATTCCACAGTGGACATAGTTGCTCCTTCAATCCTTCCTAATGGAGATTATGAAATGGATGGTTCAGGTAGTTATTTCCCTGCTATACCTGATTACATTTATACCGCTCCTGTTCCAACAGATTTTTACAGCAGAATTATCTCTAGCGCGGATATGCTTCCAAATGGAAATATAATTATTGATGAAGGTACGCAAGGGCATTACTTTGAGATTGACAGTCTCGATAATACAGTTTGGGATTACGTGAATCCAGTTGTTCAAGGTGCTATTTTAGAACAAGAAGAGATTATCCCTGGTAATGGGACATTGGAAAATAGTACTTTTAGAGTTCGGAGAATTGCAGAAGATTTCCCTGGGATAGTAGTATTGCCATTGGTCAACCAAGGACCAATTGAACTGAATCCTTATGTTAGTACTTGTGAAGTTGGACTTGATGACTTGGAAAACCTGCAATTGTTGGTGTATCCATCTCCATCGCATGATGAACTGTTCGTTGAATTTTCGGAAAAAAATGCAACCTATGCTATTCAAAACAATACAGGGCAAGTAATACTCAAAGGGTCACTTTCAAGCAAAGCAATTAACATTAAGCACCTTTCAGAAGGAATGTACTACATTTCCGTGATTGACGGAGGCTTTTACTATACAACGAAATTTATTAAAGAGTAGGATGCTGGTAACGACATTGGCTACAAACACTTGGAAATCAAGTTGATTACTTATGTTCGGTTGATGAATAAACGACTATTCACATTTGTATTGACTTTTTCATTTATTGGAAATGCTCAAATTTATGATGACTTCGAATCATACCCGGTGGGAAGTTATTTATGCGAATCTTCTTCCAATTGTAAATACTATAGCGCATTCAGGAAGTAATTCAGTACATTTTTTGCCTTCTGCACAAAATGGTGGAATGACTCAATATGTTGAGCTCGACTTAGGAGGTCAGCATAATACAGGGATTATTACATTGGAGACATTGATGTATATTGAGAGTGGTGCTGGTGTAGAGATCTTTTTTGAACCCGAATTTCCCTTCATTTCTGGATCATGTGTTATCAATTTTTTAAGCGGAATTATTTCCGTTGATGGCGTGACTGGAAGTTACCCAGAAGCGACTTGGTTTAAATTGAACTTAATAGGAAACCTAAACAGTAATTACTGGCAACTTCTTATTAATGATATTGCACAATTCCAGTTTGTCAACGGAGTTGAAGAAATAGCCGAAATCACCTTTACTAATGGCGCTACAGCCGATTACTATATTGATGATTTTAATTTTGATTATCAAAATCCTAGTTAGTCGATGGGTCTTGTCTGACCTAAGGTTTGATGCAAAACTGGCAGGCCAGGAAATAACCCCAGGCGTTACTGTAAGAAATATGGGCAACATTACTGTTGATGGCTTTGAGGTACAATTCGAATATAATGGAACTCAATTAAATAAAAATGTAAGTGGGATACTACTTGCTCCGATGCAAACCATGGATGTTGAGTTCAGTTCTGCTATAACGGTAGT
>JABSPC010000302.1 GCA_013215515.1 Crocinitomicaceae bacterium | reverse complement strand
ACCTTCATGCTGATGATTGTCATTTTATTGACTTCTCAAGGCGGTAAATTAGAACAATATTTCGCACCAATTGCCATAGGCGCAACAGTAGGGTTGGAAGCACTTTATGCGGGCCCCGTTTGTAACGCTAGCATGAATCCATTTAGAAGTTTAGCACCAGCTGTAGTTTCTGGTCATACCGAACATTTATGGTTGTATTTGGTTGCAACAACTTTGGGCGCAATAGTTGCTGCATTCTATTGGACTTGGCAGCGCACAGAATGAATTATTTAACGTAATTTTGTAACATCAAAAAATATTTTAACATCTAGCATATGGCTGAGACAATGACAGATCTAGGAATTGAGGAAATTTTATCTCAATTTGGAATAGAAAAAGTAAACAATGGCGCCTCTACAGGTGGACATTGGTTTAATACAAGAGGAGAAGTAATTGATTCGATATCTCCGGTAGACGGAAGTATTATTGCATCGGTGAACTCTGCAACAGAAGCAGATTATGAAGCGGTTGTACTTAAGGCTCAAGAGGGATTTCAGGAATGGAGAAAATGGACAGCTCCAGCTCGTGGTGAAATAGTTCGTCAATTGGCAACTAAATTACGTGAGTATAAGGAACCGTTAGGGAAATTGGTTTCTTACGAAATGGGGAAGTCATACCAAGAAGGATTGGGTGAAGTACAAGAAATGATTGATATCTGCGATTTCGCAGTTGGTCTTTCTCGTCAATTGCACGGTCTTACAATGCACTCTGAACGTCCAGGGCACAGAATGTATGAGCAGTATCACCCACGAGGTATTGTAGGAATTATTTCTGCATTTAACTTCCCAGTTGCGGTTTGGAACTGGAATACGGCTTTAGCTTGGGTATGTGGTGATGTTTGTATTTGGAAGCCTTCGGAAAAAGCACCAATTACAGCAATTGCGTGTCAAGAAATTACAAAACAAGTTTTCGAAGCGAATGGAGTTCCAGAAGGAGTTTCAGGAGTAGTTATCGGAGGAGCTGATTTGGGAATCTTGATGTCAAATGATGAAAGAATTCCTTTGGTTTCTGCAACAGGTTCTACGCGTATGGGTAAAGCAGTTAGTGCAGCAGTTGGGGCTCGTTTAGGAACATCTCTTTTAGAGTTAGGAGGAAACAATGCAATTATCATAACACCATCAGCGGATTTGAAAATTGTTCTTCCGGGAGCGGTATTCGGTGCTGTTGGAACAGGAGGACAACGTTGTACTTCGACTAGAAGATTGATCATTCACGAAGATGTCTATGATAAATTTGTTAGCGCAATCGTTAACGCATACGGACAATTGAAAGTTGGAAATCCATTGGATGAAAACATGCACGTTGGACCGCTTATCGATAAAGATGCTGTTGATGCTTATTTGAAAGCATTAGTGGATGCTAAGGCTGAAGGAGCGAATATACTTGTAGAAGGTGGAGTTTACGAAGGAGAAGGGTATGAGTCTGGATGCTACGTTAAGCCTGCAATCGTTGAAGCAAATAACTCTTATGCTATTGTTCAACACGAAACATTTGCACCAATTTTATACATCATGAAATATTCTGGTGATGTAACAAATGCAATTGCAATTCAAAATGATGTTCCTCAGGGATTATCATCAGCGATCATGACAAACAGTCTTAAGGAATCAGAAGCATTCTTATCTGCTTTAGGTTCGGATTGTGGAATCGCCAATGTAAACATTGGAACTTCAGGAGCGGAGATCGGTGGAGCCTTTGGAGGCGAGAAAGAAACAGGTGGTGGACGTGAGTCTGGATCTGATGCTTGGAAAGTATACATGAGAAGACAAACAAACACAATTAACTACACAGATGAATTGCCATTGGCGCAAGGAATTAAGTTTGAGTTGTAGTCTCACTAGATTGTCGGGAGGAACATTGAGCCTGTCGAAATAGAGTCGAGATGTACATCATATTAAGAGCCGTTTCTGTTTGATAGGAGCGGCTTTTTTGTTTCCCATTCAGTCATCGTTGAAAATTTGTCGCCCATCGATGAAAGACCTTTTCAGGTCTAATAATCAATTAATTATAATCTGAAATTTCTTTATTGACTTACCTTTGTACTTGGTTTTTCATAGTACAGCATATGCGTGGTAACATATGCGCTGGTTTTAGTGAAAAAGGGAGTACGACATAAGCGTGCTCCCTTTTTTATTTTAAAGCGTATTAAGAATGGCTGGAATTTATCCTGCCGGAGCTGAACCGTCAAAATATTCATCTGCACTTCCTGCAGAGCTATCATCTACATTTCCTCCAGCTACCACTGATATGTTTTGTTCTTCAAGAGGGGCAGGCTTAGCACCTCTAGCCAAAATATACCCGGAGACACCGGATAGGATTGCAGTAAGCTCTTTTACCTCAAGAATTCCAAGAATTCCAAGAATTCCAAAAAGGATTACGGCAATAATTAAAACAAACATGGTAACGAACATCAATCCACTGTCTCCCAAAAATGCACGCTCAATATTTTTATCGGATTTAAAGGCAATAATTGAAAAGAATCCAACAAGTAGAATCCCAATCATTAATGTGAAATAGAAGCTGATTTTTGATTTGAATTTTTGATCTTCTCGTCCTGGAGCCAATGCAACCTCTATTT
>JABSPC010000301.1 GCA_013215515.1 Crocinitomicaceae bacterium | reverse complement strand
TGTACAGATACCGTTGCAGTACATATCGATGTAGTCTGTGATACTTGTTTATCACCAATTCCTACATTAACGCACATTACTTGTAATGGAGATTTTGATGGAGAAATATTAGCATTGCCGCAAGGAGCAAGCAGACCACCTTGGTTAGTTGAATTATTAGACGGGACAAATGCTGTTATTGCAACAGATCCTGCAGTTACTACAACTTCAACCTTTACTGGTTTAGGTGCTGGTACTTATACGATAAGAACTACAGATGCTACTGGATGCATTGCTGATACAACCATAACGTTGATCGAACCTCCTACGGTAGACTTAACCGTATTGAATGATACTATAATTTGCCAAAATGGTACTGGTGTTGTTTCGGCAACTGCGGTTGGTGGAAACGGAATGCCATTTACTTATACTTGGGCCACCTTAGTCGGTAATGGACCTCATAACGTTACTCCATTAATTAGTGCATATTATGTGGTTACAGGAGTAGATCAACTTGGATGTGTTTCTGTATCAGATTCGGTTCTGGTAAGCCTATTCCCCCCAATTGTTTCAACAGCCGGTATAAACGATACCGTTTGCCCTAGAGATATAGCTACTATAGACATGAGCGCTGTTGGCGGAATCGGAGCACCTTATAACTTCTCTTGGATAGATGATCAAGGTGTTGCAGCGGGTATCGGAGCATCGATTAATATTACTCCAACTCAAAGTCCTACAACTTATTATGCAACTGTAACAGACGGATGTGAGACATCTGCTGTTGTAGACAGTGTAATTGTTTATTGGTACAATGAACCAGATGTACAGTTTTCTTCAAACGTGATTGCAGGTTGTTATCCTGTCGAAGTTAATTTTACAAATGATACAGATCCATTGTTAATTGGTTATTGTGTTTGGGACTTTGGTGATGGTAATTCATCTAATGACTGTGGTACAGTAACGAATACTTTCTTAGACCCCGGTACTTACTCGGTAAATCTAACGGTAACAAGTCCAGATGGATGTGTTACAAATACTACGATTGTTGATATGATTGAAGTGTATGATTATCCAACAGCAATGTTCGATGCTAGTCCTAACCCTACAGATGTATGGCATCCAGAAGTTGGGTTTACAAATTACTCCTCAACAGATGTAACTGGTAATACTTGGTCATTTGGCTTTAATGGGGCATTAGGAGGTGATATTATTTCAGAGCCTTCTTTCATCTTCCCAGATTCTGAACCAGGAACTTATCCAGTACAATTATTAGTGTCCAATCAATATGGATGTTTAGATTCAATTACCATTAATGTAGTTGTGAACGACCTTTATAATTTCTATGTGCCAAATGCTTTTACACCAGATAATGATGGAATTAATGATTACTTCTATCCATTAGGGGAAGGTGTTAGTGCTGCAAATTATAAAATGTACATTTTTGATAGATGGGGTACTCAACTATTTGAATCTTATGATATGAACACTGCATGGGATGGAACTTTCCAAGGAAATAAATTGAAGCAGGATGTT
>JABSPC010000300.1 GCA_013215515.1 Crocinitomicaceae bacterium | reverse complement strand
GGCGTGATTTCTTTTAATGTCAGTTGCGTGTCACCTTCTTTGGCATCTACAACGACATTCTTGAAATTCTTATGAGCACTGGATTCATTAGAGGCAACAAACCTACTTCCGATCTGAACAGCGTCTGCTCCCAAATTCATCGCAGCAAGCATTCCTCGACCTGTGCCAATTCCGCCAGCAGCAATTAAAGGAATGTTTATTTCAGCAGCCACCATTGGGATTAAACAAAGCGTTGTTGTTTCGTCGCGTCCATTGTGACCACCCGCCTCAAACCCTTCTGCAACAATTGCATCAACACCAGCATCTTCCGCTTTTTTTGCGAATTTCAAACTTGAAACTACATGTACAACAGTAATTCCATGCTCTTTCAAATGCTTGGTCCATGTTTTAGGGTTTCCAGCCGAAGTAAATACAATTGGAACTTTGTATTTAATGATGGTTTCAATGTGCTTGTCTATATCTGGGTAGAGCATTGGAAGGTTCACACCAAATGGCTTGTCTGTTGCCGCTTTACACTTCACAATATGTTCTTCTAAAATATCTGGATACATCGATCCAGAACCAATGATACCAAGCCCTCCGGAATTTGAAACAGCCGCTGCTAATCTCCATCCAGAACACCAGATCATTCCTGCTTGAATTACAGGGTATTCTACATTAAAAAGTTGAGTGATTCGATTTTTCATAGATCAATTATTATTTCAAAAGTAAGGGTTTCAGTAAACTTCTCGTCCAATTTTGGTGTCTTATCTATAATTCACTAATTTAGAGTAACTCTATGAACATGAGAATAAGAATTCTATTACTATTCGCGATCCTTTTCATGACAGAAATGTCTTGGTCACAACAGGTCGAGCATCAGCATTCGATTCATCATGCATTCATTGAAAATAAAGGACAATGGGATGATCAGATCTTGTTTAAGAGTAAGTTCGCTGGTGGAAATTTATGGGTTCAACAAAAGAAAATGGTTTTCCATATTCAAGATTTCTCTGCAACTCAAGGGCTGCACGCAAATTTCAAGAAACAAAGGAATGTTCTCAAGAACCGTCAGACCGTTCTTCATTTAAATTTTGAAGGAGCGAATGATATAACTACTATTGAAAAATCTCAAGCGACATCTAATTACTATAATTATTTCAAAGGTAATGATGAAAGTAAATGGGTTTCTGAAGTAAGAGGATATGGCGAGGCAGTTCTATATGAATTATATGATGGTATTGACTTTAAGTTGATTGAAAAGGAAGAGCAGTTGAAATATGAATTTCATGTTAAGCCTGGAATCGATCCCAAATTAATTCAATTGAATTATGCTGGGCAAACTGGAATTAAAATCACAAAAAAAGGAGATTTGGTTGTTTCCACGATTTTAGGAGATATAATTGAGGAAAAGCCATATGCATATCAAATCGTAAACGGAAATATACGTAGTGTCGAATGTTCTTTTCAGTTAGAAGGGAATAAGGTTTCATTTTTACTCGGTGAATTCAACCCCAATGCAACACTTGTCATTGATCCCGTTTTAATCTTTGCAACTTACGCTGGTTCGGCTACTGATAATTTTGGAATGACAGCTACTTACGGTTATGATGGAACAGCGTATTCTGGAGGAACTATTTATGGAAACGATTACCCAACTCCTGATGGAAGTGCTTTCGATGTAACTTCAAATTTCACAGTTCCAAATAACGGTGGCGCGCCTGGGTCAGGTGGATATGGTGTTACGGATGTTTTTATTTCTAAATATTCGGCTGATGGAACAGACATGATTTGGACCAGTTTTATTGGTGGTGGAGATGATGTTCAAGGAACGGAAACTGTTCATAGTTTAATATGTGATCAAGACAACAATCTTTACTTTTTTGGCGCAACATCAAGCCTTGATTTCCCTATTCAAGGTGGTTATCAAAGTGTTCATGCAGGAGGAACTGATCTCGCCAATTTTTACCAAAATGGAGTGTATTATAAAACAGAAGGAACTGATCTTTACGTTGCTAAACTGTCAGCAAATGGACAGGCATTAATGGGATCTACCTTTTTTGGGGGAAGCTTAAATGATGGAGTCAATTATAAAGACAATATGCCTGTTAATGGGGCAAACGGGACTTATTATGTTGCATCGCAGTACGATTCTTTAACCTCCAATTACGGAGATCAGTTTAGAGGTGAGATCATGCTTGATGCACAAGGTAATTGTATGGTTGCAAGTTGCACGAAATCATCTGATTTCCCAACATTGAATCCATTTCAAAATGCGAATGCTGGAATGCAAGATGGAGTTATTTTTCAACTGAATAATGATCTATCTGGATTACAGTGGTCGAGTTATTTCGGAGGAAGTAACAACGATGCTTGTTATTCAGTTAAAATTGATTCCAGTTATAATATTGTGTTTACAGGAGGAACAAGTTCAAACGATTTATCGAATACTGGTAGTGGTTGGCAAACGTCGTACAATGGAGGTACTGCAGATGGATTTGTTATGAAATTATCTCCTGATGGATCGACGATTACCAATGGAAGCTATATTGGAACGCCAAATTACGATCAAGCATATTTTGTTGAAATTGACAGGGCGAATAACGTTTATCTATTAGGGCAATCATCTGGTGGACAATTTCCTGTTTTTAATTCAGCTTTTGTCAATCCGAATAGTAGTCAATTTGTAATGAAATTGGATTCAACACTAAGTATTTTGTCCAATTCAACAACTTTTGGAAGTGGAGGAGCCATACCTGATATATCACCGTCTGCATTTTTAGTCGATATATGTGGTAACATTTACATTTCAGGATGGGGGGCGAGTATAATACAATCAGTAAATCAGCTAAGTGGAATGCCAGTTACCTCTGATGCTTATCAATCAGTTCCACCTAATGGATTTGATTTCTATCTATTGGTTATTGAAAGAGATTTTGCTGATACTTTGTATGGGACTTATTTTGGTGAAGGTGGTACAATTGGCGAGCATGTTGATGGAGGTACCTCACGATTTGATAAAGACGGGGTAGTGTATCAATCAGTTTGTGGGGCTTGCGGTGGTGGGGCTAATATAGGTGGAGATGTTACAACACCAGGAGCTTGGTCACTTACAGATTTAGGTCCGAATTGTAATAATTTAGTTTTCAAGTTCGATTTCGAATTAATACCTGTGGCTGATTTCACAATTGATGATAATTTTGGATGTCTGCCCTTCACTGTTGAGTTTGAAAACAATTCAACTGACTCAGATTCTTACCTCTGGGACTTTGGGAATGGTGATACAACCTCAGTGATTTTTGAGCCAGTTGTTACCTTTGATACGGCTGGAGTTTATATGGTGTTTTTGTACGTAACTGATAGTATTTGTTTATTAACCGATACTGCCGAAATAACAATTACTGTTACCGACTCTTTGAGCTTATCCACCATTCCAGATCAAGAATTGTGTATTACAACACTTATTGATTTCATTGCGTATACATCAGATGCTGCAACGTCCTTTATCTGGTCAAGTAATATAAACTTCACAGATACGCTGAACACTGATATAACTGATTCCGTTTGGACACACACACCATCTGGT
>JABSPC010000030.1 GCA_013215515.1 Crocinitomicaceae bacterium | reverse complement strand
TAAGCTGTTTTTTAATTCATTTTCGGCAAAACCTAAGCCAATTAAAGTAGATGTGATCTTTTCCTCCCATAAAAACCCTGCATTGAATGAGAAATCGTGATTCAAGTCGTTCAATTCATCCAACATCGCCATATACGATTCAGATTCATAATCTGTACGTTCAACTAAAAGCAGGTTTATTTCTTCAATTCTAGCATTAAGCGTTCTTAAAGTAACATTTGAGTTTAGAAGGTAATCGAATACGGTTTGCGTTGTATCAATCTTAAGGTCCTGAGTCAAATAGCCTATTGTACAGTCTTTTGGTTTATGAACTTTTCCTTCAGAAACTGGACTTTCACCAGATATTAACTTTAGCATCGTTGACTTACCGGCTCCATTTTTCCCTACCAATCCTATTTTATCTCCATCGTTAATCTGAAGGCTAATATCTTTAAAAAGGTATCCTTGTGGAAGGTGTACACCAACTTGTTCTAAATTAATCATGGCGCAAAGATAGTTGTAATAAATAAAAATCCCTCCTGAAATAATCAAGAAGGATTTCTTTATTAATTTGATCGATTAATTCTTAGCCCAACTTCCGGTTACATTTCTTACAATTCCATCTGGCCCTCTTACTTTAACCACAAATGTGATCATTGTTCCAGATTGTGCCGCGTTGATCAAAACTCCTGCGGGTGTTATATTCCCAGTACTTCCAGTGATAGGTGAGTTCTCATTGATGAAGTGCTACATTTCCAACTAAGCACTTTGTACTTCGCGTTTAATGGAATCTCAGGTGGTAACTTTGCTTGAAGAAGTCTTGAAGATCCACACTTCCCACCATCTTTGGATGAACCTAAATATAGAGTCGGGTCAGGAAGGCTCACAACCTTGTACTGAACCTTCTTCAATTGAACGGTTCGCCCATCCGCTGTTCGTCCTGACACGGTTAAGGTTGACGATCTTCCGCTTCCTGGTCTCACAATATAACCTTCACCAAATCGTACCGCTGTTGCATTTGATGGTGTCAAAACTGTAGAAGCATAACCTGAAGCTGTAGCGTTAACAATGTTATCGTATCCACGGTACAAGATATTGTATTGTGGCATTTCAATTGAACCTTGAGGTTTCATTACAGTAATGGTTTTTGTCCAAGCCATTTCCTTTTTCAATCCGGACTTATTCCGAATCGAAACAGTTCCGCTCAATTCCATGGTCGATCCAGATCCTTTCAACTTAATGTATCCTTTTCCGTTACGAACATCTTTTATGATTTCACCATTATAAACAACCTCTGGCTTTTTATCACTATCATATGCAGCCATTAAAACTTCAACGGTAAATTCTTCGTTTGCATTCACAACTTCAGGTCCGTACGCCAATGGAATAATATGATTAAATGAATACTCACCACCACCTACTCTACTTCTAATTGTGGTAATTGCACTTGCTCTTGCTGCCAAAATCTCCTTTTGCAAAGATGAAAGTGAAGCAATTGCCGCTACTGAAGGAGAGTGATCGAACGTTTTTCCGATCCAATGCACTCCTTTCATCTCATCGACATCCATTCGCTCCTCTTTAGTCAACCCTCTGTAAATTTCCAGTATCGCATCTTTGTCATCCAAGTGCACATTTTGTTTGCTCATAGATTTCTTAATTTGCCTATTTAGATCAGCTTGGTCCTTAAATTTATTAATACTTGGCGCTTTGAATGAATACTTTGTATCGGTAACTGCCTTACCACTTTTGTTGGTGTAAACATGCGTAGAAGCCACCAATTCTGTAATCTGCGCTCTATATTTGTTCAAGGAGTTCCAAAGCTTCAATCCTTTACCTTTTGGGTTCTTGATATCCGTTTCCTCTCCCAACATGATACGCATTGGGTCATCATATTTATCTTTCCCATTAACAAACGACAAATTCATTCGAATTGGTTTCAATGGATTTTCCTTATTGTTGTACTTCTCCATTATAATGCTTCCTGATTGGCTAACTGTACTAACATCCTCCCCACAAGCTTTAAGAATTTCCATTTTTAAGCCATCAATTTCTCGAATTCTTTCCGCAGTAATTTTATCAATTTGCTCAACCGCCTCGAATAAAATTTTTGCTTTTCTAGCTCGTTCTGGGTTGGTGTCATCAAATGCGGTTTCTTTTAATTCTGACTTTTTCTCATCTCCTCTAAACAGCTCTGTCAAATTTGCTTTTTGCATATTTTCTTCAATTGCAACAAATGCATCCAAAATAGATTTGGAAACGTTCAATGCAAGCAAAGCTGTTAAGACTAGATACATCATTCCTATCATTTTTTGTCTTGGTGTTTCTTTTCCTCCTGACATGATTATAGTTTTTATTGGTTTCATGAATGGAATGGAATTCGAAACAGAAAGTAACAAAGGAAATTTAGATCCCCATAAAAAAATAAGTCATAATAAGCAGCAAAAAAACCGCTATCAAAAGGATTGAAAGCGGGTTTTAAATTTTAAATTATTTTTTAACAGGACCAAACATCATGCTCGATTCCTCTTATTTCTTCTTTTATAATCTCCGATTCCTGTAGTGCCTCAACTCCAATTCGATAATATTGAATGCCTAGATCGGCCGTATTACTTTCCTTGTAAACTACAGAACTAAACTTTCTTTTCCAGAATAAATCATCAAAACTCATCCATTGAGAATCATTGTCAGAATTGTAAGTGTAATAATTATTGAATACAAATCTACAGTGCGGGAAGTACAACCAAAACATTTCTTCCAAACCTGTGATTTGGCGCTTTCCATTGGGGTCAATTTCCGTAGTATATATCACCGGAGCCATAGCAATTATTCTAACATCCAAAACAGATCTTTGTTTATCAATAAACTAATCTTCCTTTAAGTGATATTCTACGATCTCATCAGACATAACCCAAGTAGTATCAGGATCTGGATATTTAGCCCCTCTGGATCCATCTGGGTAATCAATCATAATAACTTCTCCAAAATATGGATGACCTGATCTTTCTTCAATTTCCGCAATAACACTTTCCGGTCCAATTTCAGCTAAATAAAAGGAAAGTTGATCTCTAAAAATAGAATCCGTATAAAAATTTAAGCCAGGTGTTGGTTTTATGGGATATTTGTGTTGATCACCATCATTTGCACTAAATCCCATAAGAATAGGATTATAAGGCGAGAAGAGCGTTAAATCACCGTTTAAAACATGTGTTCTAATAATTGTCCACAAACTCCATCTGGTCGAGTTCCTTGTCCAAATGCCCGCTTGAATTTCATCCATAGAATAATAAAGCGCGTGATTAATTTTCTGTCTTAAGTCAATTGATGACCAGACTCTTTTACTCCACATCATGTCACGTTCACCAAAATTTGTATAGGGGACCATTCTTTTTGTTGGAATGTGGGTACCTAATGCGATTCCATCGATTATTCCAGGTGACGGTACACCAAGAGGTCCGAATTGTGCTTTTGCTGTAAAACTAAACAGTACGAGTGATGCCATAACTACTTTTTTCATATACTTTACTTTTAGGTTTAAAGGGCATCATATGCTTAACGTTTATGATCAAACCGTTACACCAAAAAGCTTATATAATAAAAAATCCCTCTCGGTTAAGCCGAGAGGGATTTCATTAAGTTCTCTTTTATTTAGAATGACCAAACGTCATGCTCAATATTTCGAATTTCATTCTTAATACGATCTGATTCGTACAAAGCATCAACACCTGATCGATATGTTTCAATATCTCTATCAAAGGTATTACTTTCTTTATACGCCACAGCGTTAAATCTGCGTTTCCAGAATACGTCGTCAAAACTCATCCATTGTGCGTCGTTTTTGGCATTGTATACAAAATAGTTATTGAACACGAATCTACAGTGTGGAAAGTACAACCAGAACATTTCCTCAAGACCCGTTACTTGAATCTTTCCATTTGGATCTGTTTCTATTCCATATCTAACTGGAGCCATTGCAATAATTCGCACATCCAATACAGATCTTTCCTTATCAAAGAACCAATCTTCTTTCAATCGATATTGTACAATGTCTTGTGACATTGTCCATGTAGTATCCGGTGCATCATAAACGTATGCCTCGAATCCATCTTCATCGATTGTAGTAAGATTCTCACCAAAGTTTGGTGAATTTGGATCTTCATCAATTCTCGGTATAGTTCCCTCAGGTCCCAGTTTTGCCAAATAGTAATTTGTCAATTCCGATCTAAAGATACTATCCGTAAAGAAATTGAGTCCCGGTTGAGGGTTAATAGGGTATTTCAACTGATCACCATCATTTGCTCCAAAACCAAGTAGAATTGGATTAAACGGAGAAAAAACAGTTAAGTCACCATTTAACACATGCGTTCTAATTACAGTCCAAAGACTCCATCTAGATGCATTACGTGTCCAAATACCAGCTTGCATTTCATCCAGCGGGTAATATAAGTTATGGTTAATCTTTTCTCGTAAATCAATTGATTCCCACACTCTTCTACTCCAAATCGCATCAGCTTCACGAACGTATTCGTAAGGAATCATACGCTTTGTAGGAATGTGTTCTTGAATAAATACCCCATCAATAATACCATCAGAAGGTACATTTACGGGACCGCCGTTAATTTCCTCATTTTGGGCATTAGCTGATAATCCAACTAGGACTAAACAAGCAATCAAAACATTTTTCATATTATTCATTTTTAAGGGTATTCAAAACTATAACGGGATCAACCAATAATAGTTACAGAGACCAACCTCCACCAATTTGTCTAGTGATACCATCTGGGCCTCTAACCTTACAAGTAAAGCTAATTCCAGAGCCTGCTTTCAATGCGTTAATAAGCGGTCCAGCTCCTCCGATATTACCTCCACTACCTGTTGGTGGTTTTCCCTTCAAACCTGGAGCATAACAAGTCCAACTTACCAATGTAAAGTCTGCTTTCAATGGAATTTCAGGTGGGTATTTTGCTCGAAGTAAACGAGAACCTTTTGATCCTTTAGCTCCACTTTTTGCAGATCCCCAATATAAAGTAGGATCTGGTAAGTTACTAACTCTATACTTTGCAGTCTTCAACACTTTAGAAGTTCCGTCTTTATTTTTACCAGTTACAGAAAGGGTTGCACTTCTACCTTTACCAGGTTTAACAATGTATCCTTTTCCAACCTTTGAAATTGAAGCTGTTCCACTTAACGAAACTGTTTCATATCCAGATCCTGAAATCTCTACCTTATTTGGGTAACCTCTATATAGTACGTTCAAATCTGTCAATTCAATTGCACCATTTGGAGTAATAACCGGAACTTCATATTCCCATTTACGTGTTTTCTCGGCTCCTTGCTTATTCTTAATCGTAACGGTTCCTTTCAACATCATACTAGAACCACCTGCTCTAAGCGTTACTGTTCCAACACCGCCGTTGTAAGTAGTTTTACTACCTTCTCCTCCTTCGGTAACAAGTACCACTGGAGAATTTTGAGAATCAAAAGCAGCCATCATTACATCAAGCTTAAATTCTTCACCTCCTCTTACAGAACCAGGTCCATATGCCAATGGCATAATTTTATCGAACGAGTACTCACCAGTAGAGATTTTTTGTTTCCACAAGTAAAGTGCTTCAGCACGTGCAGATAAGATATCTTGTTGCATTGAAGACAACGATGCAAGTGCCGCAACTAAAGGTGCGTGATCAAACGTCATTCCAATCCAATGAACGTCCTTTACATCGTGAACATCATTTCTCTCTCTTTTAGTCAAACGGTTGTAAATCATTCCTAATCCTTCTACATCATCAGGATTCACATCATCACCACTTGTCATATCCAAAATCATTTTGGATAGCTGTTTGTTGTCCTTGTATTTGTTAATAGCTTTAACATCAATTTTAAACTGCTTACCGCCCCACTTGTATGTTCCAGCAAGAGTCATTAGGTCAGTACGATATTGAATAAGATCCGTCCAAAGTTTCTTTCCCGATCCTGTTGGATTTGTGATTTCTTCTCCAATAATTTCATGCATTGGAACGTCATATTGATCTTTTGCCTGAACAGCCATTAAGTGCATACGTATAGGACGACATTGATTTTCTTTGCTGCCATCATATTTAATCCACATTATTGACTCCTCATCATTATCTTTGTAAGTATCAACAGCCTCGCCTGATTTTTTCAAAATATCAATTTTGATATCATCAATTGACTTGATCATTACACCTGTAATCTTATTGATTTTGTCCATTTGTTTTAGGGCTTCATCAATACTCTTAATCTTAGCCGCGTTTCCCTTAGGATCAGTAGCTTGTAATGCCCCTTTCTCGCCTCTTACAGCTATGATAAATCCATCACCACGTTCTACTTGAGCGATATTACCTAGTTGTGTGTTTTCCTCAATAGCTACGAATGCATCAAGGATAGATTTGGATACGTTAAGTGCCAGAAGAGCGGTGAGTACTAAGTACATCATACCGATCATCTTCTGTCTAGGGGTTTCTTTTCCTCCTGACATAATTAATTATTTAAATTAGTTAATACTCGATAAATCTGATGATTAACCTTTAATTGTCATAGCTTGTAACATATTTCCGTAAACAGAGTTAAGATCAGTTAAGTTCTTAGACAACAATGACATGTTCTCTTTGTACAGACGAGTATCCTCAACAGAATCAGAAAGATTCTGCATCATATCAGTAACTTGACCTTGGAATTTCTCAGTTGCTTCTAGATGAGCTGAAGATCCTTTCAATTGCAATTCATAAACATTATTCAGTGCTGAAAGGTTTTTAGATACTTTTTGCATTTGCTCTCCGAAAGATTCACCTTCTGGTTGAGAAGAAGTCATTCCTGAGATAGAAACAGACGCTCTTTCGTAAGCTTCAGATAAAGTAGATACCTTATCAGATGCCGCTTGTAAACTATCAACGTAAGAATCAGTAGCTGCTACTGCCGACGTTACACCTTTTAATTGTGCAGCATTTTCACCTAAGTGTCTCATGCCGTCTCCAAGACGTTCTAATAATTCACCATCGATTTTCGCTTCTTCCAACATTTTATCAAGTTGGTCAGTGATTCCGTTCCCACGACCTCCCACAGGAAGGTTATCATGATCTAAATCATCAGAATGACCTAATGCCAACTCTGGGTATACTAATTCCCAATTTGGATCTTCGTGAATAGGTTCGAATGCGGAGAAGAAGAAAATTACTGCCTCAGTACTAAGACCTACTACAAGCATCGGCCCTGCGTAAGGCCAGTGCATAATTTTAAATAATGCTCCCATAATAACGACTGCTGCTCCAATTCCATACAACTTTGCCATTAATTGTTTCCATGCTTTACTTCCTGGTTTCATAGTTTTCCTTGTTTTTTTTGGTTTAAAAAAATTTACTACTTAGTTTGTTGTTTTACTTATTCTAGCGAAGTTGAATATCGCTTCGAATTTCTTCGCCACCCTCTTTTGTGAAGTCACGACCTCCACGTCCTAGGTGTGTCATTACATTTCTATATCCAATGTATGACTTAGCTGTATCTTGATACTCGAATGTACGAGTTGAGTTTCTCAAGTAATATCCAATATCTTTCCAAGACCCTCCACGAAGAACTTTACGCTTCATTGATGGTGGATCCCAATCCATTGCATTGTATCTGTAATCAGTATTCAAATCATGAGAGAACTCATACATCGATTCATCGTAAGCAGTTTCACACCACTCAGAAACATTTCCTGCCATACAGTATAATCCCCAACCATTTGGATTGTATGAGTATACCTTTACAGTATGGAAACCACCATCTTCGAAGTATCTACCACGCATTGGCTTAAAGTTCCCAAGGAAACAACCGGATTCATTTCTAATATAAGGTCCACCCCAAGGATATTGTGATAATTCCAAATCACCTCTTGAAGCTCTTTCCCATTCTGCTTCAGTTGGTAAACGGAAATCATTCACGAATAAATCTCCCATTTCAACTAGCCATGAATTCAAAAGTTGTGTTCTCCAAATAGAGAATGCTTTTGCTTGAGTCCAAGTCACACCAACAACTGGATAGTTATCATATGCTGGATGCCAGAAATACATGTTAGTCATTGGATCATGGAATGAGTATGTAAAATCACGTACCCAACATAATGTATCTGGGTAAACATTGATTTTCTCATCAATAATGAAACGTTGACGGTTAGCATGTCCACGAATTGCATTACTCTGACCTTTCTTGTTAATAGACCCTTCACCAGCAACACCTTGTGACAAGTTTAAATCTTGTCCTTGTGGCTGTCCTGTAAAAGGATGTGGGGGTGTATCTAATTCTCTATGCTCAGGAACCAATTTTACACCATCGCTACTAAAGGCATTAGGTGTTATATTAATACGTCCTCTTTTTGCTGCTTCAACATAATCAATCCAATAGTAAGTAAAAACCAACTTACGAGTATCGATCTCTCTTCGCTTGTAGAATCGCTCTGGTTGTGGATAGTACATATCCGCCAAAAGCGGAACTAACTCAGGATCTGCGTAGTAAAATCTACGATCCCAGTTCAAACTGAAAATCTCACGGTTGATATCACGTTCTTCTGCATCATAATCAACGTATTCCAAATCACCTTCACTAAAGTAATACTCTTTATAGTTAATCCATCTGCTTGCATCTTCAGCTTCTTCTAATCCAAAGTAGATTTTCTCTCTTGCAATAGAGTCACGAACCCATTCTACGAATTGGCGGTACTCATTGTTCGAAATTTCCGTTTGGTCCATATAGAAAGCCTGAATTGATACAGTTTTAGCTCTAGTCTGATGAAGGAAAGGCATGTCGCCATCATTTTCCCCCATGGTAAAACTACCAGAAGGTATGTATATCATTCCTAAAGGAATTTCTGGATGGTATGGCACTCTTCCACGTGCACCTTCCAAATGCCCTGATCTAGTACTACACGAAGCTAGCGTCGCAGCCACTATAGTAAATAACAAAAGTTTTTTCATTCTACCTCTTTTTAAATCTTCCGGATATCTTTATTAACGAATTACAGGATCTATGTGTTTCGATATAACGGAACATTCACCGATTTGGTTACATTTTTTATTACAAATTATTCTACAGCCATCTAGGATGTTTCGATTTCGAAATTGGAATCGGCGGCAGGAAGTAACAAAACTTCACAAACATTTCATGCGAACCCGTTGAGATACTTGACAACTTATGCACTGAAATATCATACGAATACCCAACAGTTAACTGCGGAGCACGTGGTGGAGTAGGTCCATCCATCAATTCAAAAATATTGGCACCTGCCATAATCCCTATTGCATCAGACATTCTATACGTAAGTCCTCCGTACAATTTATTCTGCCAGAAATATCTAGCATTCAAATCAAATGAAGTCTTAATCAAATCGGTTCTGACAAACAGATTCATTTCCAAATCATCTCCTGGTTGAGAAATATTTTGAATTGTATGCCCTCCCATTAAATAATAATGTCTAGCAGAAGTCAATCCTGTTGGAGCACTTAAATTCACAAGTGAATCCGTAAACCTTGGACCAGGAATATGAGTAGAAGACAAGCCTATATAATAGCCAGCATTTGCCTTCAAGTACAACCCGAAATTTGCATCAAATTTAGTTTGAGAAAAAGCGGCTGGAAGTGAAGGGTCTACTAATGTCTGAGGTGGCGCCCAGTCAGGATTCATTCCTAAACTAGTTATCCCAATCCCAACTCCAACCCCTAATTGCCCTAAGCCAGAAATAGGAATATGGTATGAGTAATTGATAACAGCAGTATTTTGTCTTGTAAAAGCAATCGCATCATGATAAAACGCAATACCTACTCCACTATTAGCAACCCATCTATCAATGTTTCCTTCAACATTTAAAACCGCTGAATTTGGAGCTCCATTTACTTTGTCCCATTGATTTCTGTAAATCGAAGTTCCACAGAATCCATCAATAAAATTAATCCCAGTTGCTCCAGGGTTTACGCTCATTTTCTCGTACATAAAATGAGTCATCGCTCTGTCTTGCTGTGCAGTCGCATTACCGCTTATAGCACAAGCAATTAAAGATAAAACAAGTAGTTTTCTTTTCATAAATAACTTTGTTTTCTTGGGGCTGGCGGGGCTTTAAAAGCAAATATACCTCCCCCATTCAAGCGACTAAAATAACTATTTTTATTGTAATAGAGAATTATTTAGTGGTCATTGTTGAAAATTTAATGAATCAACCTATCAAGGCGCTAGATTATTAACACTCCCAAGGGTCACGTTAGTTTTTGCAGGGTCTTCCACCACAAATTAGGAATCTTATTCTTGAGAGCGTTGTCGTAATCAGATTGATTACAAGGAACCAGGTGGTGCCGATCGTACTTCGACCCTTCTCCGGCTGGATAAGAAATCTCCAACCACCATCGAGCAGATTTATCGCTTTTATAAAACACCAGATCTTCTTCGAAATCATCCAATCCCACATAGAACTTCTTGTAACTCAGCTTATTACCAATAGGGAAATCCCCTACTCTTTGGGCAACACCATCGGCAAAGTACCAAATCAATTGCGCTAATAAATTTGATGCGGACAAAGACTGACTTGGGTGTACATCCAAGATGTTTACGCAGGACATTTTATCACTCATACCTGCATATTTCATGATTTGACAGATTTGATCCGACTTGAATCCGTTTGCATTTTTATAATTGAGATTATCTGAATCGCTGTTTTTGATGCTTTTAAAATCAACTGATAATAAATCTGAATTTCTTAAATAAGGTTCGGCAATTCTAAAGTCAGAATTAAACGCTCCCAATCGACATATATCAAAATACAATTTATCGAATAAATCAACCTCTTTGGATTGCACCATCAAACGCTGCATACCTATGTTTGCATAATTAAACAAATAGCAAGGGCGCTGCATTAATAGATGACTTACATACCCGTTAGACTTTACCTCACCTCCCGGCTCCCCAACATCTAGTGTATTGTCAATAGAGCAAATATTAATCATTTGCTCTAGGCTTTCAAAACCTTTGTAACTAGAAATTATTAAAT